>JAWLHD010000159.1:0-8353 GCA_041690555.1 Anaerohalosphaeraceae bacterium | reverse complement strand
CGGTTTTCGCCTGCAATACTCTGGCGTATCTGCGATAGACGAGCGTCGACTTCGTTATCGTGGTCGAGCTGGCGAAGTCGTCTTTCCAGGGTCGGTGTCGATGCCAGAGCACCTGTCATGCCGGCCTGGATTTCGAGTTCGGCTTCGGCCTGTTCGACACCCGCTTCGAGTCTTGCGACCGCATCGAGGATGCTGTCCGTTGAGCCCGCGGAGCCGCTGACTGTTCGCTGGATCTTCTTCTGCGTTTTTGCGATTCGTGCACGCGTTAGGATGTCTTCCTTGCGGGTGCGAAGCTCGTCGATCTGCTGCTGGATGCGGCTTCGTGCGGTGTTGGCGTGGTCCAGCGAGTCGGTGGCGCTGTCGACGTTCTGCTGAGCGACGGCGAGGTTTTTCTCGGCATCGATCTGGGCTTCGACGGACATGCGGGCGGTCTCTTCGTCACCTTTTCTGAGGGCCTGTGCGGCGCCTCGACCAAAGCGGTCGGCTTTCTCCTGCTGTCGCTGAAGGTCGCGCTGGGCGGCCTTGAGGGCTGCGGAGGCCTTGGCTTCGGCTTCGGTGGCGGCCTTAAGCTGCTTTTCCATTTCCTCCATGAGCACCGGGAAGATGAGTTCGGGGTCCTCGGCGCGGTCAAGGAACGTTTCGATACGGCCGACGGTGATTCTGTGGATGCGTTTGAAAAGACCCATTTTGATACTCCTTTCTGTTAGGCTCCCGACTAAGGTCGGAATGACCGACGACGGTAGGCATGGGTGCCGACCTAATCGTCCTGCGTAGCCGGCGGCTTCCGTCCTACACAGACGGCACCGGATACATCCAGAATATCCAAACATGTTTTAGCTGAAGGGCCGATAAAAGTCAAGCCAAAAGCCCACTGCATGCGGGAAATTTTCGATCTAACAGGGATTTTTGTCCTCAGAGCCCGCTTTTTCCATAGAGAAAGACTCTTGCTGGACAGCGACGTTGCAAAATTTCTTGGAAATTGCAGAAAATTCTTTTTACGCCGGGCATAGCAGGTTTTTCGGGGTTTTCCTCAGGGAAACGAGGTTTTTGCTGAGAATGGGCGCGACCGGATGCAGCATCCGGGGCGAGAAATTCTGCAGACGGCTTGACTCAGAGATTTGCTGCTGTATACTTGTAATAGACGCAATAGTACAAGTAAGGGTAGTCTCAATCCGAAAGGCTTGTCTGATGCAGATAACGATTGACCACGGCTCCGAACGGGCCGTTTATCAGCAGATCATGGACCAGGTCAAACGCGACATCGCACTGGGGCGTCTTAAGACGGGGCAGAGATTGCCGACTGTTCGCGAGCTATCGGCGGGACTGGTCATCAATCCGAACACAATCGCCAAGGCCTATCGGCAGCTCGAGCAGGACGGCATTATCGTAACGCGTGCGGGGGCGGGAGCGTTCGTGGCGGAGTTGTCGAGTAACCTGAGCAGGACGGTCCGGCGGCGGATACTGCACGAGCAACTTGAGCTTTTGGTGGTCGAGGCGATTCACATGCAGATTGACGCGGAGACGCTGCGGGAATGGTTCGAGAACACGCTGAAGCGATTCAGATTCGACGGGAAAGGGCAGACCGATGAGTGAGATTGCTATCGAGATTAGGGACCTGGTGAAATACTATGGCGGTCGGTGCGTGCTTGACGGGATCAACCTGCAGGTTCGGCAGGGGTGCATCTACGGGCTTTTGGGGCGCAACGGCATCGGCAAGACGACGCTGATCCGCATTCTGTTGGGGCAGGAGCCTGCCAGCCGCGGCAGGACATTTGTTCTTGGTACAGAATCGATGCAGCTCGGGGCCCGGCAGCGAGGGCGTATCGGTTACGTGGCGGAGGGACATCATCTCCTCCAGCATTACCGCGTGGGGCATCTGGTCCAACTGTGCCGAAGGCTTTCACGGCAGTGGAACCAGCCGTTTTTCGACAAGCTGAATGAGACGTTTCGGCTGCCGATGGAGCGGCGGGTGCGAGAGTTGTCGACGGGCATGAGGGCGCAGCTCAACCTGGCACTGGCGATGGCGATCGACCCGGAAGTGCTCATTCTGGACGATCCGACGTTGGGGCTGGATACGGTGGCGCGGCGGCAGTTCCTGGAACTGGCGATCGATGTGATTCAGAGGGACGGTCGGACGATTTTGTTCAGTTCACATATCCTAAGCGATGTTGAGCGGATCGCCGACCGCATAGGCGTACTGGCGGGGGGCAAACTGGTGGCGGACTGCTCGCTGGAGGAACTGAAGCAGCGAGTACGAAAGATGCAGATTGTGTTTTCCGGTCCGGCGCCCGAGGACCTGCACTTGACGGGGATTATCCGGCAGCAGCGTTCGGGTAGCGAGATGGTGATAACGGTTGCAAACTGGAACGCCGCTAAGCGCGCGGTGGTGGACGCGTTCAGGCCGGAGCGTGTATCCGAGATTCCAATGACGCTTGAGGACCTTTTCATCGAATGCACGAATCCGGCGTGTATGCCAACAGGGATATAGAAAGGAGACGATCATGTGGACGCTGATCAAGCGAGAAATAGATGACTGTAGGGTGTTCTTTGTGGCGGGCATTGCGTATGCCGTGTGTGTGATCCTGGTGCTCATTTCGACGGTTTATTCTGGGATGGCCGTCAAGGCATTGTCGTCGACGAGTCCAACAATCCTGTTTTTTGGAATGCTGATCTTCTGCGGCATGGGCGCCGGGCAGATGTACATGGACCGGACGCGGCGGATTTCGTGTTTTCTGTCAACGTTGGCGGTAACGCGCGGGGCGATTTTCACTGCTCGGGTGATCACGGGGCTTCTCTTGATACTGATGACGCTTGTCCCGGTTGCGGCGGCCGGGTTTATAGTCGTGAAGGTCGTTTTACCGCCGATTCCAGCCTACCAGATGGTATTTGCAGATGTCGGGCGGACGGTCTTCTTATTGGGCCTGGCATGCTACTGTCTGGGTCTGCTGACGGGGTGGGCGCCCGGACGGGTAATACCGACGCTGGGCGGGGCGACCCTGACGTTTATCCTTGTTCCAATTATTGTGATCAAAGGGTTCGGTACGGAGACCGCGGCGATTCTGATTGCACTTACGGCGGTGTCGCTGATTCGAAGTCGCCAGCATTTCATCTCAACGTCTCTTTAAGGAGCCGGTCATGAACATCTCAAGAAACTACCCTATTCGAGTACTGACGGTCGGTGCAATTGTTCTTCTGCTGGTAAGCCTCGGGTTGTACTGGGGACGATTTGTGTGCAAGGTGGCGCTTGGCTACGCCATACCTTATGCAAATCGCCGTGTCCGGGTGGAGCCTTGCGGGCTTGTGCCGAGTTCGCTGGAGGCGCAGGGCGAGTCGGCGATTCCATCGAGGATTGCAGCCGACGCGGATTTGCGTCGTGTTGTTGGCTTGGGTATGGTGGATTATTTCGATTCGCATCTGGCCGGCGGCGGCAATTCGGGTGTTTTTCAGTATCAGCAGGGGGCAGAGACACTTTGCACTTATTTCGATGCGGGCATCGGAAGGATAGTACAGTGCAAGATATATCAGGAGGAGCAGGACGATCAGGACAAGAGCGGCCTCTGGGTCAAGGAACCACTGTTTTTCGTCGGGCCAGACGGGGTTTCGGTGGTCGATAGCGATAAACTTGGGAAGTTTGTCGATCCACTCGCTGAATTCGAGACTGCTTCGGCCATGCTCATCTTTGACAGGAGAGCGGGGCGGCTGTTTCGTGCGGATCTCGATGCGCGGCGTACATTGGAGGCTCCGGCCGAGGCGATGGAGAAGATTGGCAGCATTTTGGCGGTTGAACGGATTCAGATAAAGCCCAATCTGCTCAATATGAACTGGACGCCGCCCTTGAGGCCTGCCAGCGAGGATGAGCGTCAGTCGAAGGCGGACGATTTGATGTTTGGCAACGTGCTGCCAATGGTGCGATTGTCGAAGACGCCGGGCGAATACGTTTTGGCGTTGGACGATTCGGGGCGTATTTACAGATTGGATCGTAAAACCCTGGCTTTCGCGGGTCTGGCGGGACACTTGCCCGCGGCGCCGGAATACAGCCTGTCGCGCGACGAAATTGCCCGACCTTGTGATCTGTCGGCGTATCACGTGGAGGCGGTGGCATTTGAGCCTAACAGCCTGCATCAGGGCATTTTTGTAGCGACGTTGTCGCGCGACGGCACGGGAGCGGCGCTGGCGGTGTTCGATGCAGATGGTGAAATGATTCGCCTTGATGTGACCATGGCTTCAAGTGTCCGTCGCCGAGCGATGCAGGAAGATTACGGCGACTTGCCGGACTCTGATATCATAGCCCAGGCGAGGACTGGCAGGACGGCTCTGGAGGTGGCGTGGGGTCCTATGCTTACAGGAGCGAGATACGTCCTGGAGAATGTGCAGCCGCCGGTGTTCAGCATGATCTCTTATCTGGTCGGACCATCGCTGACTGCCGAAGCTGGTCATCGCAGCCTGTTCATACTGCCGCACTCGTTTGCAGGGGCATTAGGACGCAAACATCGGGAGCATCGCATCCAGCGGTTGGCACTGCTGATGCTGGTGATCTCGCCTTCGCTCATCCTGGCCGGGCTGCTTGCCGTGGCGGTCAAGACCGACGCACGGAATATGGGGCTTTCGGACAGAGCTACCAAGTACTGGACTGCGGGCACTATCGCTTTCGGGCTGCCGGCGTATCTTACATGGCGGCTGACGAGGCCAGGTGAAACGCTTGTGACGTGCATTAACTGCGGCAGGGGGCGCAGGCCGGACATGGAACGATGCCACCGCTGCGGGAGCCCGTGGGAAGTCCCGGAACTGGTTGTACCAAACTGGCGCGTGTTCGACGATCATGCGGCGGAGGCAGACGCAGCGGCGAAGGTCGTACGGGCAGCCGTTGATGACAATCGTGCCAAGGTGGCCGATGAAACCGCGGCCGGCGAGGAAGCCGATGCGCAACAGGATAATGTTGAATTCTGAACTGAGTCTGTGATTGCCCCGGAAAGGTATTCGGCGGTCTGGTTATAGGATTTGATGCTGATTGATGCTGACCTCGCAAAAATCGGGCCTCATGGTTGACATGGTCTCTCGGCGGGTTTATGATGTTCGGGCAGTGGTTTTTCAGGGATAATTGGCCCAGGTCGCTGCAAGGAAGATTGAGTGAAGGTTGTTGTCGTAATACCCGCTCGGTACGGATCAAGTCGCTTCGAGGGGAAAGTTCTCGCCAAAGATACCGGCAAATATCTTGTGCAGCACACGTATGAGCGTGCACGGTGCGCCAAGGGAGTTGGAAAGGTGCTTGTGGCAACGGACAGCGAAGCTGTTTTGCGCGCTTGCGCGGAGTTCGGGGCCGATTGCGTGATGACATCGCCGGAACACGAAAGCGGAACGGACAGAATCGCCGAGGCGGTGGCGGGCCTCGAAGCGGAAGTGGTGGTTAATCTTCAGGCCGATGAGCCGGAAATCGATCCCGACAATATAGAATATGTGGCATCGCTGCTTTGGGACCATCCGGCGGCGGATATGGCGACACTGGTAGCCCGGTTCGACAATCCGGCACAGATTGCCGACCCGAATATTGTCAAGGCCATTCTGGACAGTCGAAGCAGGGCGATATATTTCTCTCGGTCTGTCATTCCTTATGATCGGCAGGCAGGCGGAGTGGGGGAGCCGGGGCAGTATCTGCGGCATATGGGTATTTACGCCTTTAGGAAGGCTTTTCTGGAGACGTTTACGAAGTTGGAACAGGGGACGCTGGAGCGGATTGAGAAACTCGAACAACTCCGCGCGATAGAGCGTGGCTATGTTATTGTTGCGGGAAAGGTGGGCTATGCATGGGAGGGTATAGACACTCCCCAGCAGTACGAGGCTTTTGTGAGGCGATATCAGCAACGTAATGGCGTCGGGTAACAGTATATAGAGGACGACGAGTAAGTGGAGAGTCATGTCGGATAGCAAGGACTTGTTGGCGAGCGTCAGAGACGTTTCTACGGAGACGGAGTACTTCTCACCGATTCCCGCGGGGTACAGAAAAGGCAAGACCCGGTACGTGATCGTAATGGGCACGGTGATGAGCGGACTGGGCAAGGGCATCTTCTCTTCCTGCCTTGCCAAACTGCTGCAGGACAAAGGGCTCAAGGTCGCGCCTATCAAGTTGGAGGGATATCTGAACATCGATTCGGGAACGCTGAATCCGTTCCGTCACGGCGAAGTTTTTGTGCTGGATGACGGCATGGAATGCGACATGGACCTGGGGACATACGAACGGATGCTCGATCAGAACCTGAGCCGGGCGAATTTCTCAACCAGTGGTCAGCTGTATCGTTCGGTGCTTGACAAGGAGCGGCATGGCGACTATCTGGGCCGGGACGTTCAGATGATCCCGCATGTTACGGGCGAGGTGAAGCTGAAGTTGCGGCGGCTGGCGATGGAAAGCGATGCAGACGTGGTGTTCGTCGAGATCGGCGGCACGGTCGGCGACCTTGAAAACGCTTTTTATATTGAGGCTATGCGCGAGTTGGCCTACGAAGAGGGACTGGACAGTTGCTGCTTCGTCGGATTGACTTATATTCTGGAGCCCAAGGCGCTCGGCGAGCAGAAGTCCAAGGCGGCGCAGCTCGGCATCAAGCAGTTGATGCAGATGGGCATTCAGCCCGATATTATCGCGTGCAGAGCCGAAAGCCCAGTCAGTGATCAGGCTCGGCAGAAGATCAGCGTGTTCAGCAATGTGCCGTTCGAGCGGGTATTCAGTATGCACGATTCGGCGAGCATTTACACGATTCCAGCGATGCTTCGGGATTGCGGGCTGGACTTCGAAGTGCTGCGGCTGTTGAAGATCGAGGACCGGATCAACCTCCGCCATGAACGCGTGGAGTGGGGGCGGTGGTGCGATTTCACCGACAAGATCGGCAAGGAGAAGTACACGATAACCATCGGTATCACGGGCAAGTATACGTCGGTAAGGGACAGCTACGCTTCCATTCTGCACGCCTTGGAGCACAGTGGAATCGCGCTGAGCGCCAAGGTCAAGATCAAGTGGATAGAGACCACGGATGTGACGGACAAGAATGTCAGCGCTCATTTGCGGGACGTTGACGGGATTATCGTGCCGGGTGGGTTCGGTTCCAGGGGCACCGAAGGGAAGATTGCGTGTATTCGATATGCCCGTGAAAACAACGTGCCTTACCTCGGGCTATGTCTTGGTTTCCAGATGGCGGTCATTGAGTTTGCACGGCATGTCTGCGGGCTCAAGGAGGCGAACACCACCGAGGCCGATCCGAACAGTTCCGAGCCCGTCATTGACATACTCCCGGAACAGAAGAAAATCGAGGGCCTGGGCGGTAACATGCGTTTGGGTGGGCGCGATGTCGAGCTCAAGCACGACACGATCGCGTGGAAACTGTTCGGCAAATCAGACCGGGTTCGGATGCGGTTCAGACACCGATATGAGGTGGACCCCTGTTATGTGGCGCTGCTGGAGGAGCACGGGATGGTGTTCTCGGGAAAGGCGCCGGAGTATCCGATCATGCAAATACTGGAGATACCGTCGCATGCGTTCTTCATGGGGACACAGGCTCATCCGTGCCTTACATCCAGGCCGCTTCGGCCCCAGCCGATGTTCGTGGCTCTTGTGGCCGCGGCTATGCGCAGACGCTTTCCCGAGGACAACCTTTGCGATTGCATAGAGGCATCGCGAAAGGTCCGGGTTTAGTTACTGGTCCTTCGCGGCGGCGAGTGCTGCTTCGAGTTGGGTGATGCGTTCTTTTAATTGGGCGTTTTCCTCGGTCAGAGTTTCGACCTCCTTGCCTGTTTGCGCCAAATTCTGAAGCATCTGCAGCATTATATTGCCGGATTGCTCCTGAGCCTTGGCCATATCCTGCTTGCAATCTTCGACCAGTTTCTTCTGGTTCAGGATTTCCTTGTCGCGTTCGGCCAACTGCTTCTTGAGTTCGATATTCTCGTCGGCAACCAGTCTGGCCCTTCGCATGGAGGACGTATCCCCGGTTTCTTCCTGACATCCGGAAAAAACGGCTGTCGCGCCCAGCAGGATGGTGGTTGTCAGCAGCAAAATCACGCTTTTTTTCATGGCAGAGGTTCCTTTTAGAATCTGTCTGTACGTTTCGACAGCGAAGTCCACTATTTTAGTATAATCGTACATGTCTGTTTTTGTCAACATGGTACTGTGGTTTGCCTGAGACGGCCTTGGAACGGGCAGGCGGCGGCGAATCAATGCAGCGGCACTTCAGGTCTCGGGTCGCCGACTAATACGCAAAAAAAAAGAAGGTTCCGCCGTGGCAGGAGAACCTTCTTTTTTCAGCGAGAACTACCCGACCTTTGAGAGGCCGGGAAGAAGAAGCGTTACTATTTTTTCTTCTTGGCTTTCTTC
>JAWLHD010000158.1:0-8359 GCA_041690555.1 Anaerohalosphaeraceae bacterium | reverse complement strand
ATCAAATTCAGCGGTGCAAGCAAATTCACCACAGCCGGACGCTTTGAGGTCCAGGTCTTCGGCGACGGCAGTCAGATCACGTCAGCCCGCATACGCGAAGTGGGCGGGGAGTGGAGAGACGCTACATGGGACGGCAACGTTGTCTATGGCGACTCGTCCTTTGACAGCAACGGCAACCCTGTCCATCCGGAAAACGGTCTTCAGTTCACTGTAGACTTGTCTAAAACGGCAAGCAGCCCCACGGCGGTTATTACCGTCAAGCACGGTTTCGCCGGAGGCCTCAAGGAGACACTGGACAACCTGCTGCACCGTACGCGAGGACGTGTTCCCATCAGCATCAACAGCATCGACACGCAGATCAAGAATGTCAACAGCAGGATAAGCCAGGAACAGATGCGCCTCGAAGGCGTCGAGAAACGGCTGATCGATCAGTTCTCGCGTCTCGAAAAGACCCTTTCAATGATACAGCAGCAGATGGGCGCCCTGAACATGTTAGGTTAAACCGTTGGCGGCAGTCGGTATGGACGGCCTCTGCTCTACTGCGCAGCATCCGGCTTTTCTCAGGAGTTGCTCCAGACCGCTGTACTCTTGCGGAGCATCTGCGAATATGAGTGCGCCTGCCGCTGCGGCTATGATGGCTTTGGCATGGACCTGGTGCGGGAGGTTAGGCGCGTAGACGATAACGTGGTCGAAGTCTTGGATTCGCCGTATGGCTTCATCGACAGTCGACTCGCCGGCGGAGGCGGTTGCATTCAGCCCCCATACAAAGAGGTTTTCGACGCATGTGGCAACGGGCTCCATAGGCACGCTTCTGTTATCCGCCTCGAATACCGCCGCCACCGCCTGGCGTCCCGATTCGGCGTCGATCACCAATGTCCGCAGCCCGCGTTGAGCCAGACGTATTCCGACGTTTACAGCCACGGTTACCGGCAGCGATTCGGCCGACAGCGCGGCAAACAATACGGGCATTCCATCTGTTCCGACATTAGCAACATGTGAAGCCAGTGCGTCGTAGTACGAGTCTGCACCATTAAGGCCGAGTTCATTTTTGATTCCATATGCGTCGCGGGGCAGGAATTCCGAAATATTTTCTTGTAGACAGCACGATGGGTTTGCATCGGACGCTATCTCAGTAAAATCAGGATTCAGCAGTTCCACCTGTTCGGGCCTGCCGGTCTCCTGGGAAACGATCTCAATCACCTCGCCCCGGTGCTTTCTACCCTCTTGCGCGGGCGGCTTGAGATACCTGCATGTACGCTTTGTCAGACCCGCGGCCGCAGCCGTAATCGCCAGTGGAGGAAGCAGCATCAGTACTCCGCCGCCGACTGCTGCGGCGCTGCACTGTCGCAAAGACGATGTACTCATTGTCTCATGCATCGTGAGAACCAGGAGCTGTCCAACGATGATCGTCAAGATCGCCCCTGCACCTATAACAGCGTCGCAGCGCATCAATCTTGCCGCGCCTCCGATGTTCAGATAAAACCCGGTCTGCCCGAGTGAGCGATCTTTCAACTCTCGGGCTCGATAAGGACTAATCAGTCCCGCCTGCTCGTCAACGATAAGCTCGCTTTCATTGTCTGGGATAGTCTCAATAAGGCACTTCAGCGCCGCTGCGGTCATTTGTCCGGCCGATCGGAACACGAGCATTGAAACGGCGGCGGTCGCCAGGAGAAGCAGCGGCAGCAGAATGACCGAGCCCACTGCGGCGGCCGATTCACCCGCGGCCTCTATCAGCGTGCCGCCGATCCTGCCGCGGAAGACCAGAGCGGTTGTTGCCGCGCTCAATCCCATGCGCAGGAGGGCTCCGAATACCATCAGCGGCGGAAAGGCCGAAAGTTCAAGCGGCTCCTTGCCCATAAGACTGATCAGCACCAGGGCGGTTGACAAGCAAAGACTGCACCCCCAGGCTATATCCACGAACCAGGCCGGAACGGGCAACAGTGCACCGCAGAAAACAGACACGACCGCCGCGGCGGCGATAAAATCGCCACGAGCGATCAGTACCCCACGGGGTTTCTTCTGGAAGCCATGCTGTTCGTCGGATATAGTTCTCATGCACAGATTGCCGGCATTATGCGCCATTTCTTTGTCCCTGTAAGCCTTATCTGCGCTGCCGCAGCCGGTAAACCAGCGACAGGATTTCCGCGACGGCGACGAACAGTGAATCCGGAATGACCTTGCCGACGTCGACGGAGTCGTACAACGATCGTGCGATCGGCGGACGGCGGATTATGGGCACGCCGTAAGCACGGGCTACCTCCTTTATCTTCTCGCACATGTGATCGCCGCCTTTGGCTACGACCACCGGCGCGGGCATTGTGTCGGGATCGTACCGCAGCGCCACCGCTACGTGTGTGGGGTTCACGATTACCACATTGGCCTTGGGAACTTCCTGGAGCATTCGGCGAGTCGCCAGCTCGAACTGCTTCTGGCGGATGCGCCTCTGGACTTCCGGCGGACTCTCCGTGTCTCGTCGCTCTTCCTTGACTTCCTGCTTTGTCATCATGAGGCCTTTGATGAACTTATGCTTCTGGTATAACAGGTCTATGAAACCGATCACCAGTAACCCAAGGCACAGCCGGATAACGACACCCAGGAGCAATTTGGAGATGACCGTCAGGAGCTGGGAAGTCCAGGCCCATTGAAAAGTTGCCAGATAGCTCAGCTTGCCGCGCAGGTAGAAGTAAACGATCGCACTGATGAAGATCAACTTAACGACCGACAGCAGCAGCTTTACCACGGCCGAGGGCGAAATTAACTGCTTGAGACCGTTAACCGGATTAATAACATTGAACTTCCAGGCCAGTGCTTTGGGCGCCCACCGGAGCCCGCTGGTCAGGATGTTCGTCCCCGTGGTGAATATCACGAGTGTCAGCAGAAAAGGTATCGTAATCATCGCTGCGCCGGCCATTTTGGCGTTCATATAACTGGCAAACGTCTGGCTCGTCGCCATCCGTGAGAAGTCGCAGGCCAGTCCGTCTCTGATTTCGGAGGCAGCCCATTGGACGATGCGCGGTCCCATCAGCGCCGTTGCGGCCAGTAGCGCAACAAGCGACACGGCCGAAACCAATTCCTGGCTGTATGCCGATTGACCCTGCTCATACGCCTTGGACATGCGGCGGGCGGTTGGTTGTTCTGTCTTTTCGGCTGCACTCTCAGCCATTTATTATCCTGTACACAGTGTCAGAGCGGTATAAGTTTGTTTAACCACTCCGTGAATTCCGTTACGAAGCTGCCGATAAACGGCAGAAAAATGGCCACCATCACCAGACCCATTCCAATCTTCAATGGCAGACTCAGAAAAAGGATATTCGTCTCCGGCGCAACCCTCGCCAGGAAGGCAAGCACCACCATCAGCAGCAGAAAGGCCGCAAGTATCGGCGCCGATATCCGCAGACCCAGTATGAGCATTGTGCTGCCTGCCGTTGCGACGCTTGCCGTCAGTTTGTCGATGGACGGAATTGAGCCTATTGGAAAAGTCTCGTAACTGCGCGACAATGCCATCAAGAAGACATGATGTCCGTTGGCCGCCAGGAACAGCAGAATGAAGACCATTTCCATGAGCACGCCAAGAGGTTCGCCGCTTTCGTCCGTCATGGGGTCCAGGATGTTTGCCATTGACAGGCCCATTTCCCTCTCACAGATCCTCGCGGCGATCTTCACGGCGCCGAAAAGGCAGGCAGCCACCAGACCAAGGGCAAGCCCGTAAACCGCCTCGGCGGCAATCAGCAAAAAGGCCTCCAGCGCCGAATACGACTTCTGCATGGCGGGGTTGACGAATATGCTTGCGAAGAATACAGATACGAAGACTGTCAGCGTCAGCTTGACCGTCATCGGGATCGACTGCCAACTGAAAACCGGCGCCGTGAAGAAGAACGCTCCAACACGCGTCAAGACCAGCACGAAGCACAACAGATTGGGCTGCAGCAGATCCATGTCACTGACCGTAAGATTGAATCTGGTTGAATATCTCCACGGTGAACTTGACAATCACCTGCATCATCCAGTTGCCGAAAATCAGCGCCGTAATGCCTATCGCCAGCAGTTTCGGCACCAGTGTCAGCGTCATGTCCTTGAGCGAGGTGACCGCCTGGAACAGCGAGATCGCAAGACCCGAAATAACGCTGACCAGCAGGATGGGCGACGCCACCAGAAGCGCCGTCTCCAGCGTGTGCCGTCCAAGATAAAGAACGTAACTTGCATCCATATTAATCCTCTTGCGTCTCTATCGAAAACTCAAACTCAAACTCTGCGCCAGAATTCCCCATCCGTCAATCAGTATGAACAGGATGATCTTAAATGGCAGCGAAATCATCACGGGCGGCAGCATCATCATGCCCGCTGTCAGGAGCACGCTGGCGATCACAAGATCGAGCAGCAAAAACGGTATGAACATGAGGCAGCCGATTTCAAAGGCGGTGCGGAACTCACTGATGATAAAAGACGGAATTACTATATGCAGCGGCAGGTCGACAACTGATTTGGGCTGCTCGAGTTTGGCTATCTTGATGAACCGCGCCAGGTCGGCTTGACGCGTCTGGCGAAGCATGAATTCCTTTATGATGTTCGAAGCCGCCAGGCTTGCCTCAGTTGAATCGATGTCCCCCGCGATATAAGGCTGAATGGCCCGTTCGTTCATCTTATAAAAAGTCGGCGCCATCGTATACAGCGTCAGAAACACTGCCAACCCCATCATGGCGATATTAGGCGGAATCGTCTGTGTACTCAGGGCTCTCCGCACGAACCCCAGGACGATCGTGATACGCGTAAACGATGTAGTCATGGCCAATACGCTTGGCAGAATCGCCAACAGCGTAAAGATTGCGACCAGCTTAACCGGCGTGCTCCACTCAGCCGGTGTATCGGGCGAATCGCCCGCGCTGGCCTTATCGATCACCTCGATGATTTGCGGCAGCGTGGGCATGCCGGCACCCTGCGAGGATTGCTGCATGGCATTCTCAGTCTGTGCTGAGCACGCGGCCGCCAGCATCAATGTCGCCCAAATAACAAGACCAAGGCATCTCGACGGCTTCATCATCCAACCTGTTCTTGTCTCTGTGGTTCTTCGTGGTAATCGGCCGAGGTTACATCGGCCAGAAAATTCACCGATTGGCTCGTACTGCCTACCAGAAGCCGCCGTCCCGACGCCACCTCAACCAGGTGCAGCATCTTGTTGGGTCCCAAGGGCACCGTTTCGATGACCGCGATGTTGCGGCCGCGCGCCGTGGTCAAACGGGGCACAAGTTTGCGCGACAGATACCATGCCCCCGACCCCAGCAGAACCACCAGCAAAACCGCATAAGCGAACTGTTTCATTAAATCGTAGCGGTTGCCTGTGTCACTGCCTATAAGGTCCAGCCCCTCCAGTGCCGTCAGCGATGGTGCGCCCTGACTGTTGGGTTCCGTGCCTGCGTATGCCTTCGTCCTGTCAACCCGGTCCGACAGCAAAGCATTCAACAGAAGGCACACCATCAGAAGCACACACGCCGCAATAATCTTCTTTTTGCCCATAGCTTTCATGTCGCCGCAATTACCGATTCACATCCCTTGGGCAAAGTGCAAATCCCATGCCGCACAACCTCTAAAGTCGCTTCATGGCGCATCAGCAGCGACACGACGCCTGTGATCGCATCTGCAGCGGATTGCAGGCTTGTTAAGAAGAGCCATAAGTCTTACGCAGGCAGGAGTTTACAGGGCATAGCCGGCCTCTGTGGTTTAGCTTGCCAAGTTGTATGCAAATTCAAAAAAAGTGTGTTTGCGACAGTTGCGGCTGCCTCGAGTGCAATTTTAATGCGCATGCAGCAACCATTGCGAAAGATAAGGCTGGTCAATTGCCTGTACGTTCTTCGTCTGTCAGCACCGCAATGGCGATCTGCATCTTGGTGCTGAACATCCCGCTCTGGCCGGTCCAGACACCGCCCGAACCGGCACCCCAGTTGTAAACCGTCCAGGGAGCATTGTCACCCAGCGCTCGTTTGATATGGTCCGCCACCGCCTGGGATCGACGAGCTGAAACGAGCCACTGCTGTTTTTCACCCGGTTCGTTTCCGGCCAGGCCCACTACATACAGGATAGGCTTCTCTTGAACAAAACTCTCCCGCAACTGTCCGACGTAACTGTCCAGATAGGACATGCCTTTGGAATTCAAAGTCCAGTCGCCGTCCGAAAACGATATATCCGTTATGTGAAAGGTCTTCTCCGTACAGGTGATCTGTGAGGGCATTATCTTCATCATTTGCTCGATCTCCTCCAGCAGACGGCGGTAAATCTCCGTCGCCAGGTCAATCGACCGGTCTTCGGGTTCGTCTTCGCCCTTGTCTATCTTGTATTTGATCCTGGGATGGCTGAACTGAGCATTCACATCCTTGTTGAAGAGAAGCCCGGACAGACCGAAATCAGCGATGGCGCGCTTGAACGAATCTCGTCCCTTCTGAAGCAGACCTGCATCGCGTTTTTCGGCCAGACTTAGCAGCAGTACAAAAAAGGTCAAAAGCAGTGTAACCATATCCGAGAAGGTTACGATATAAGCCGGCACCGAGCTCTTTGAATCATCAGTTTTTTTCTTTGCCGGCCTCATTCGTAGATATCCCGCTCAAGCAAAGTAATCTCCAGCATGCGTCCGCTGCCGCGTCTCTGCCGCACCGTGCACGAAGCCGTTATGCTGAACATACTTCTTTCAAGTCCTTCCTTAGCCGACAAGTACTCAACAATCGCCCAAGCCCGCTGGAGCCCCATTTCGGCGCTTCCTTCCGGTCCGTTTTCGCTTACAACCACGCGGGTTCGCTGCATGATCAGAAACTCTGCAAGTTTGTCAAGAACGGCGAGGCCCGACTGCGATATCACTTCGCCGCGGCCCAGGAAAAAATCCTCCGAGGGGATTGTGAAAACCTTCAGATTCTTAAAATCCAGCGGCCGCCGCTCTTTCATGAAGTTGCTGCTCTCCGGCGGCGCCTGCGTGGGCACTTCAGCGCCCTTGTCGATGCGTTCGGTTTTCATGATCTGCCGACGCTGCCAGATATCCTCCTGTCTGTCGGTAAACGACATGCCTGCACTCGGCAATGCCTGTGCAAAGGAAGAACCGATTCCCTCCAGAGTGTGCGGGCGAAAACTGGCGAAACTCAGCATTAGCACGAAGAATGTGAGCAGCAGCGTCATACAATCGCTGAAGGTTACCATCCACTCGGGCGCGCCCGCTTGCGGTTCTTCGGCTTTTCTGTCGGGTCTTTTCGCCATGCCTAAATGTTCGCCTTGACGTCTTCGCGATTATTCGGAGATACGAACGATTGCATTTTTTCACGCACAACCGTTGGGTTCTCGCCCCGCGAGATCGTGCATATACCCTCCACGGTCATTTCCATCGCGAGTATTTCGGCGCTGGAGTATATACCAAGCTTGCCCGCCAGCGGAATGAACACCAGATTCGCAAGAAAGGCGCCATAGAAGGTCGTCAGCAGGGCTACCGCCATGCCGGCGCCGATGTCGTCGGGCGAGTTCAGGTTCTTGAGCATCTGTACCAGACCAATCAGCGTGCCGATCATACCGAATGCCGGCGCCGAAGCTCCCATGAACTCCAGTACCTTCTTGCCGTTTTTGTGACGTTCCTGAAGGTACTCGATCTCAAGTCCCATCACGTCCCGTATCGCCTCCTCGTCCTGGCCGTCGACGAGCATCTGCAGGCCTTTGGCCATGAATGAATTGTCAGTCCTGCGGATCTGTTCTTCAAGCGCCATTGCACCGTCCCGCCGGCTGATCGCCGCGAAATTCACCATCTGCTGGATTATCTCCGCGGGCGACAATACCTTTACGAGGATAGTTTTGCGGATTATTGAGAAAATATTCAGAAACTGATTCATTGAAAAATGGATCAGCACCGCACATAGCATGCCGCCCATTACGATGGCCATTGAGGGAATGTGAATGAAACCCTTGGCGCCCCCGCCCATGGCAATAGCGAGGATAATCACTGCAAAGCCGCAGAACAACCCTGCAATTGTCGCAAAGTCCATACTCTACTCGCTTTCCCTGACCTTCTTCAACTCCGTGCTCAGCAGCGACGCCAGATCCGGCTTGGTCACGCTGATCTCACCCAACAGTTTCGCTGCCGTCCGCTCGCTCATAAGATGAACGATCTTCACGGCGTCCTCCAGTTGTTTGTTGGAGGCCATGTTGATTATGATTTTGCTCGCCTGTGTAGCGTCCATTTTGTCGTACGTGGCGGCGATTCGCTGCAGGTTGGCCTTTTCGATCGTACTGATTTCGACCATTCGATGCTGCAGCGCCTCCTCCTGCTGCCGGAGGCGGCCTGCCGCAACATTAAGAGCGTCGTGAAGCCGGCTGAGTCGCTCGATGTCGGCCTCCA
>JAWLHD010000157.1:963-8360 GCA_041690555.1 Anaerohalosphaeraceae bacterium | reverse complement strand
CGTCGCTTCGCTCCTCGCAATGACAATGGGGCTTTGCTCCTGGCAATGACAGGGTTCGCTTGGTTGCTGGCAATGACGGGGGGTGGGTTTTTGCGGTGACAGTGTCTGGTTGCGGCGGCAAGCGGGTTGGGTCAGGGGTTGTAGCGGTAGTTGAAGCGTCGGTTTGGTGCGCTGTCTCCGCTGATTGCGAACTGGATTATGTCGTTGTTTTTCTGGATGTTGTCGGCCCAGTGGAAATCTATGGCTGGTGGTGATTTGAGGTTGAGGGTTTTGAGGGGGATTTTGAGTTCGAGGCGGCGGTCTTTTTTGCTGTAGGGGACGACGGCGACGGGGGTCCAGTTCCAGCCGGATTTTGTGTGCTTGACGGTGGTTTTGGCGGCGTCGATGACGCTGAAGTTTACGAGGTAGTCGTAGCCGTGCCAGCCTGTCTGGGTGTTCTGGTCGGCGTCGATGAAGAGGAGCATCCAGTTGGGGTCGGTGTGGGGGGTGAGGGGGTCGGCGGTTTCGACGTAGAAGGAGATGTATTGGGGGTCGTGTGCGACCTTGCAGAGTACGATATCGTTTCGGCCGGTGGTGTTGCGGTAGAAGGTTTGGCCGTAGCCTCTGTGGGCTCGGTGGGCGGTGTCGCCGATGGTGTCGCGGTATTCGGGAATGACGGCGGTCCAGTCGGAGAAGTCGCCGTCGATTGAGATTGGGCCGGGTGCGAAGGGTTTGGGCGGATCGCTGAGGCCTTTGTAGCGGCGGATACAGCTTATCATCTGGTAGTAGTAAGTGTCGGTGTGGCCGGCCTTCATCGGCTCGATGTCGCGGCTGTATTCGTGGTCGTACTGGTCGACGAAGAGTGCGTCGGGGTAGTAGCTGTCTTTTCCGGTGTACTTGTACCACTGGGTGAATCGGCCGGCGACCCATTCGTTCCAGCCGGTGATGAATACGAATTGGGGGTCGAGTTCGAGGGCGCGCCACCACTGTTCGGCGAAGTTATAGCCCACGTGGACGGCGTTGGGGGAGGTATCTTTTGCGCCGTTGTGCCAGCTTCGGCCGTGGGCGCCGTCTTTGTGGCTCATTGCGGCGAGTTCGCCTTTCACGGCGTTTTGGGCGATGCCGACGGTGACCTGTTCGACTCGGCCGTCGGCGGTGCGGAAGGCGTGCTGGGGGTAGACTTCGAGCCAGCCCCATTCGTTTGGGGCGGCGGGGCCCGTAAAGTAGGAGGGGACGGGCTTGCGGTACGTGAAGAAGGACTTGATTGCGGGGTCTTTGATTTTTGCGGGGTCGGCCATGATGAGGGGGCGATTGTCCCAGTGGAACCACAGCTCCTTGTAGTCGCCTTTGCTGTAGAATTCGTCATAGAGGGTTTGGACGACGCCGGAGGGGTCGCCGAAGGGGGTGAGGAAGGCGATCTGGGGGGTTCGATTGCCCTGGCTGCGGATGGCGCGGTATTCGGCGCAGAGGGCCATGTAGGATTCGCGGAAGGTGAAGGGTGGATTGGTGGTGTCGAATATGATGACGTCGATGCCGGCGTCGGCGAGCATTGAGGCGTGTTTTCTGATGACCCAGGGATCGGTGGAGATGTAGTAGTCGAGTTCGGGTTCGCCCCAGTGGTGGGGTGCGGCGACGGGGCCCCATTGGGGGTTGTCGGGGTTTTCGGCGAGAATTTTGGTGACGTCGTATGGTCCGCGGGCGGCGTTGTGTGTGTGCCACGTCCAGTAGAAAATACCGACGAAGCGGTCGCTGCGCAGCGGGCCGCATTCGGGGCGGGCGGGGAGATGTCGGCCGAGGGCGTCGGCGGCGACCCATGTGTCGCTGCGGAGGTCCCAATCGGGCGCCGCAGCGGTGTCGGCGGCGGCGGTCATTGCGCAGAGGGGGGCGAGGATGCATATTGTTATGGTGTGTGCGTTCATGAGATTCTCCGGTTGAGATCGTGCAAGGGACGACGCCGGTGCGTCGTCGGGCCTGATATGAGTATACCGGCGGGCGGGTGTGGGCACAAGCGGGTGCCGGGCTGCGGGCGAGGCGGTACCGGCGTGGGGGAATGATTGGGTGGCGAGGTTGATTTTTGCGGGGTAAAACGGTATAGTGGCGTTTTGGTTGGGGGGTGTTTTTTTTCCTTGGGAGTTTATTATGGCGGGCTTTGTTTGCTTTCTGGTTGTGTGCCTTGGCGCGTGTGCGGGTTTTGGTGAGATATTTTTGCCTGGTATGCAGCCTGGTGAGGGCGGGATCGAGTTTGCCAAGGTTGAGCAGTGTCGGATGTGTCATTCCAACACGAAGAACGGCGAGGCGGATCCTTTTTTCTCGTGGGGGGGCGGTATGATGGCTCAGGCGATGCGGGATCCGATTTTTCTTGCTACTCTTGCGATCGCGAATCAGGACGTGGCGGGCTCTGGTGAGTTTTGTTTGCGGTGTCATGCGCCTCGCGGGTGGCTGGAGGGTCGGTCGACTCCGGCGGATGCTCGTGCGCTGAACAAGGAGGACATGCACGGGGTTAGCTGCGATATTTGTCACCGTTTGGTGGACCCGGTTGGGGCCGAGGCGGCGGGGCTTGTTAAGCATGTTCCTCCGAGTCGGGGTAATGCGATGATGGTAGCGGATCCGGCGAACCGGGTTCGCGGGCCTTACGGGGACGGGACGGGGGCGATGCCGCACGGGGTGATGAAGTCGGAGTTTCATGCGTCGGGGCATTTGTGCGGGACATGTCATGATATTTCGAACCCGCTTTATTCGAAGGACGTCAATACGGAGCCTGTTCATGCGTTCGGGCATATCGAGCGGACTTACAGCGAGTGGCTATTGAGCGACTTTGCGGGGCGGGGGGCCGCGGGGTCCTGTCAGGCTTGTCATTATCCGAAGGTGGAGGGCGGCGGGCAGGCTTCGCGGTTCGGGAACCTGCACCGGGATCATTTTGTGATGCATGGGCCGGTCGGTGGGTCGATGTGGGTGCAGGATGCGGTGGCGGACATGTATCCGGGGGAGGTGGACAGGAAGGCGCTTGCGGCGGGGAAGAGGCGTTCGGAGGAACTTCTGAAGACGGCGGCGAAGCTGGAGGTGGAGGTTGGGGACGGACGGAAGGCGAGGGTGCGAGTGACGAATCTTACGGGGCACAAGCTGCCGAGCGGGTATCCGGAGGGGAGGCGGATGTGGCTGAATGTGCGGTTTCTGGGCGCGGGGGGGAAGCTGGTTGGGGAGATCGGGGCTTACGGCGAGAAGGATGACAGGATCATGGGTCGTGCGGTGAAGGCGCCGACGCTGCTCGATGGGGCGGGGACGGTGGTTTATGAGGTGCTGCCGGGTCTGAGCGAGGCGGCGGCGAAGAAGTACGGCAAGCGTGCGGGGCATTCGTTTCATTTTGTGCTGAACGACGTGATCGTTAAGGACAATCGGATACCGCCGGAGGGGTTCGATAATGCGAAGTTCAAGGAGCATCTTTGCGAGCCGATCGGCAAGGAGTATGCGGACGGGCAGTTCTGGGACGACGTTGAGTTTGACGTGCCGGCGGGTGCGAAGCGTGTGGCGGTGCGGCTGATGTATCAGTCGATGTCGTGGGAGTACCTGAAGTTTCTTGTTGAGGAGAACCGGACGGACGACAGCGGGCGGAAGCTGTACGAGGTTTGGGGTCGGACGGGTAAATGCCCGCCGAGCGTGATTGCCGAGGGAGAGTGGTCGCTGTAGCCGGTCAGGTTCTGATGAGCTTCCAGAGGGCGTGGAGTGATTCGGCGGTTTTTCGGACGGCGTCTTCGGGTTCCATCTGGCGGAGTTGGCTGTCGAAGGGCTCGCATTCGACTGGGCCGTCGTAGCCGATTTTGACGAGGGCGTTTACGAATCCGGCGAGGTCTATGACTCCGGTGGCTGTGGGGAGGCATCGGCGGCTGTCGATCTGCTTGTCGACTTCGATGTCGGCGGGTGCGTCGTTTACGTGGACGTGGACGACGTCTGCATTGGTGAGCTGGAGGAGTTCGTCTACGGTTCCGTGGGAGGTGTACCAGTGCCAGCTATCGAGGAGGAGGCCGACGTTGGGGCGGTCGATGGCGCGGACAAGTTCGATCATGTCTTTTTGTGCACAGGCAAAGGGGAATCGGAATCTTGCTCGCGAGGTGCGGGGGCCGACGAATTCGAGGCCGAGGCGGATGCCGTTGTCGTCGAGGACTTTGGCGATTTCGGTGAAGCGGCGGTGGTGGCGGTCGAAGTTTTCCATGTATGTGAGTTCGTTGTGGCCGGGGATGATCCATGTGGCGACTCGGTCGACGCCGAGCTGTTTCATGAGGGCGGCCTGGGCGGGTAGACGGGTCATGTCGGCGCGGAAGCGTTCTTCGTCCTGGCGGAATTCGACGGGCAGGCCGGCGGCGCCGTAGCGGATGCCGGCGGCTTTCATGGCGTCGAGCCAGTCGCGGATCTCGGCGGCGGATTTGCCGGCGAACTCGCCGGCGTTGGGGGCGATGCCCTGGAAGCCGTGCTGGACGGCGCAGGCGAGGGCCTGTCGCTGATTAGCTCGGACCCCGATGTGGCCGGGGGCGAAGTTTTTGAAGAAGCGGACGGGGGCGGCGGAGGCGGAGGCTGGGGCAACGGGGCAGCAGAGGGCGGCCATGCCGGCGGAGGCGAAGCGGCAGAATGCACGTCTGGTAAGTTTGCGGGGGCTTTGCGGTATCATATCGTTCTCCAATGTAAAGCAGTTGTCGGCGATTGCGGCGGCCGCTGAGGTTTTCGGTTTGCGGTCGCTTTGTTAAGTATAGCGGCGGAGCGGGACGGAGTCAAATGTGGGGAGCGCGGGAGGTTGAGCTGCGGGGGGTTTGCTGGTATGATGCTGGAAGGGGGAACCGGGCGGCTGCTGTTTTTTTGCGGATTTGCGGAGGTACGAAATGAACGGTTTTGCGGGTATGTGGAAGTCGGTTCTTGTGGGTGCGGTCGGGGTCCTTGCGGCTGGGGCTCAGTGCTTTGGATTGAGCATTTCGGCGGGGCCTTATCTTCAGAATCCGTGTGAGGATTCGATGACGGTGATGTGGATTACGGACGTCAGGTGCTTGAGCTGGGTGGAGTACGGGACGGGGGAGAGTCTGGACCAGAAGGCGTATCATGTGGAGCACGGGCTGATCGATGCGGATCGGACGATTCACCGGATCGCGATCGAAGGTCTGGAGGCCGGCAGGGAGTACAGGTATCGAGTATGCTCGCGGGAGATACTGAAGTTCGAGCCGTATAAGGTTACTTACGGGGAGACGATGGAGGGGGAGGTGCACAGTTTTCGCACGCTGTCGCGTGAGAAGGAGAGTATCTCTTTTGTCGTGCTGAATGACATTCACCAGCGGGACGATATTCTGCGGACGCTGATGGAGAAGCGGGCGGGGCATGGGTATGAGCTTGTATTTCTGAATGGGGATATACTGGGGCACATCGAGGATGAGGCGCAGGTTGTGAGGCACGTGCTGCGGCCTTGTTCGGAGGTGTTCGCCAGGAACGTGCCGTTTGTTTATGTGCGCGGGAATCATGAGGCGCGTGGTAAGTTTGCGCGGATGCTTGGTGAGTATCTTGGGCTGCCGGGCGGGAAGTATTATTATTCGTTCGATCATGGGCCGGTGCATTTTGTGGTGATGGACGGAGGCGAGGACAAGAACGACGGCAGTCCGGAGTACAGCGGGCTTGCGGCGTTCGACGGGTATCGGGAGGCGCAGAGGGTTTGGCTTGAGAAGGAGATACGGACGGAGGCGTTCAGGAAGGCGGCGTTTCGTGTGGTGATCGTGCATATGCCGCCGGGTGAGTCGGCGAGATGGCATGGGCCTACGGATATGTATAACAAGTGGCGACCGCTGTTCAACGCGGGCGGGGTGGACCTGATGCTATCGGGGCACCTGCACAGGTTTATGATCATGGATCCGGAGGCGGGTGTTCGCGAGTATCCGATGATAATCGGCGGCGCGCCGAGTGAGGGGCAGGCGACGGTTATTCGGGTGGATGCGACGAGCGACAGGCTTGAGGTTACGGCGACACTGGACAACGGGAAGACGGCAGGGACGTATCGTGTACAGCGGCGGGGCGCGGCGAAATAGGCGGTTTTGGAATCTGAGGGAGGCGGAATTATGGATCGACGGGCTTTTTTGAGGACATCGGCGGGGTTTTCGGCGGTGTGGGCCGGGGGAGGGTGTTGGGCGGTGCAGCGTCGGGAAGGGGCGAAGCGGCGGTACTCGTTTCGTCGGTATCGGCGTGGGGAGACGGTGGGCGAGGTGATGTGCGTTACACCGGATGACGGGTTTTACTTGCAGACTTTCTATGATGTGTGTCCGTTCAGTC
This sequence comes from Anaerohalosphaeraceae bacterium, assembly GCA_041690555.1. Classification (GTDB taxonomy): domain Bacteria; phylum Planctomycetota; class Phycisphaerae; order Sedimentisphaerales; family Anaerohalosphaeraceae; genus JACZKQ01. The sequence goes on along the minus strand of JAWLHD010000157.1, from coordinate 2,087 downwards.
CGTCGGGACGATTGCTGGCGGTTACTCGTTTTCCGTTTCAGGATCGGCAGCCGGAGGTGGGGGAGACGGCGGATGTTTGCGTAATCGACCTTGAGGCGGAGACGATTGAGACGGTTTATTCGACGAAGGGGTGGGGGTTTCAGTTGGGGGCGAATCTGAACTGGGGTCGGACGGACCGGCATCTTTATACGAACGATATTGTGGGGGGGCAGGCGGTTTGCGTTCGGTTGGACCTCGAGACGGGTGAGGCTAAGGCGTTTTGCGGGCCGATGTATCATCTGGCGCCGGACGAGTCGGCGGCGGTGGGGTTTCCGCTGGACCTGATCAACGCCACCCAGCAGGGTTACGGCGTTCCGGTGGACTGGCGGAATCTTTCTGCCCTGGCCGAAACAGTCTCGGGTGATGAGGGCATCTGGAAGACGGACCTGAAGAAGAATCGCAAGCGCCTGCTGGTGAGTATCGCCGAGTTGTACGATCGGGCCGAGGATAAGGACCTCATCGGCGACGCACGCTTTTTTATGTTCCACACGAAGTACAATCCTCAGGGGACGCGGATATCTCAGGTGTTTCGTGGCTGGGCGGCCGCGGAGAAAAAATACAAGCCCATGCTGTACACGTTCAATCCCGAGGGCGGCGATATCCGGCTTGCATTGCCGCATCGCGTCTGGGCCCCGGGCGGGCACCATCCGAACTGGCACCCGGACGGCGAGCACATCATCATGAATCTCAAGCCAGACGGCGGGACGATGCGATTCTGCCGGTTTCGTTATGACGGGGGCGATTTTACCGTCATCAGCGACAAGCACCTCGGCAGCGGACACCCGAGCGTTACGCCCGACGGCAGGTATCTTGTCACCGACGCTTATCCGGGCGAGAAGGTCGTGCCGGAGAACCGCGAAGTGCCGATACGGCTTTTGGATACGGTTAGCGATGAGGTGGCGGTGATCTGTGATATCTATACTTTGGGGCGCAAGGAGGACATCGGCAAGGGGACTCTGCGGCTGGATCCTCATCCGGCATGGAGCCGCGATTACAGGAAGGTGTGCTTCAACGGTGCGCCGGAGGGCAGGCGTCAGGTTTTCACGGCGGATCTGTCGGGGGTTCTTTAGCGGCGGCAGTTTCAG
>JAWLHD010000157.1:0-953 GCA_041690555.1 Anaerohalosphaeraceae bacterium | reverse complement strand
TCGTTGATGAATTTGACGACGCTGTCATCGGTGTTTGGACCGATGACTCGGTGGGCGTGCCGTTTTATTTCGTCGGTGGCGTTTGCGACGGCTACGGCGCGAGCGGCGGTTTTGAACATTTTGACGTCGTTGAGGTTGTCGCCGAATACGGTTACGTTGTCGAGGCGGAAGCCTGTGATGGCGGCGAGTTCTCTTACGGCGATGGACTTGCAGGCGGTTCTGTCGTGTATGGTGAGCCACCACCAGCCGGGTGAGTACGGGTTTTCGAAGAAGAAGTTTTCGAGTTTGCCGTGGAAATCGTTTTGTAGCGTTTGGGCGAGACCGTGGACGTCATCATGGCGGCCCATTACGTTCATGGAGATGACTTTTTCGGCGAAGGCCTGCGTTATGTCGGGGATTTGGCGGAGGCGTCGGTCGGAGTTCAACATGCGGTCGTCGTAGTACCATTGCATTGCGCCGTTGATGATTTCCTGGAAGTAGAGGCAGTCGTGCGGGCCGTTGGTGGTTGAGACGAACGGCAGGAGATTGTGGTCGGCGATGCATCGGAAGACGTCGGAGGCGGTTTCGCGGGGTATGCTGTTTACGACGAGGTGGGCGCCGGTATTGTAGTCGGTGATGAAGGCTCCGTTGATTGCGATGACTGGCAGGCGCAAGGGCAGGTCGCCGAGGATGGGGCGGAGCGAATTGATGCTTCGGGCGCTGGCGATGGTGAAGTTGACTCCGTCATTGATGAGTCTTGCGAGGGCGCGGCGGGCGTAGGGCGAGAGAGCGGCGTCATCGCGCAGCAGCGTGCCGTCGAGGTCGGAGATGTAGAGCCGCGTGTGGTTGGTACGGTTCACCGCCGATATTACTCCTGGGGCAGGCGGGCGAGGTCGACTTCGGAGCCGGCGATCATGAGGATGTCGCCTGCATTTATTTCGGTGTTGGGCATTGGGACATTGATGATGTTTTCA
>JAWLHD010000156.1:0-8443 GCA_041690555.1 Anaerohalosphaeraceae bacterium | reverse complement strand
CCATTCAGCCAGGCAGAAGTCCCAGGGGACGACGGCGCTGCCGAATTCGCGTCGACCGTTGTACCAGCCGCGATACATGGCCCAATCCCATGTAAAAGGCGCGCCGTATTCGCACGCGAAGAACGGCTTGACGCCGTCGGCGGCCCAATGCTCGAACCAGTCAGACATCTCCTGGATGGGCACCCAGTTGGGATAGAAGTTGCTTGTGTGCATGGAGCCCAGGTTTCCGCCTGCGTGGTGATAGACGATGCGATTGGGGTCAAGCCTGCGGACGATGGCCTCGGCCCGCAGCGCCGTGCGGGCGTTTCGCTGCGACCATTCACTGCGGGGTGCGTTTTTGCCGTCGATGAGGTTGGGGTTCATGTCTTCGCTGTAGCCTGTGGCGTTGTGGCTCATGGAGTACATGACGACGGACGGGTGATTCTGCGCCACACGCACGTAGAACTCGGCATGCTGTGCGTAGCCGTTGGTGCGGTCGGCGTCGGAGGCGTTCCATGTGTAGTGTGAGAAGTGCGGCTGCGAAAGGGCAATCAGCATGCCGAGGTCGTCGGCGGCGCGGAGGATTTCGGCGAAGCTCAGATGCGCGCCAGGCTGGCAGCCGTAGTTGTGTGTGTAAACGAAATTGATACCGAAGCTTTTCAGGCGTCGGAGGCTTTCTTTGGCGCCGTTGTACGTCGCCCATGCGGCGCCGACCTGAGCGTTATCGAAGGGTACGGCGCACAGGAAGATGCGTGTACCGTTGAGATAGAAGTCTTGGCCGTCAATCCAGAACTCACGAAACCCGAATCGCACCGGCGGCGCCGCGTCGAGCACTTTGCCGCCGACATCGAGCAGCGACATGCAGACTTCATACTGGTTTTGAGGCGTGTGGATATCCCAGAGTTTGTCGGGGCGCCAGTCCTGCGTGAATACCATTCGGGCGTTTTCGACGTCGGTCGCTTTGAAGGGCTTGCTCGAGAACTCGTGCACTCGGCGGCCGCCTTCAATAAGGTTGGCCTGGAGGGCATAGGTTTGGTCGGCCGCAAGATCCAACAGGGCGGTATCGAAGCCGATCTGCCCATTGCGGAAGGACGTATTCACCTTTGTGTCGCCGAGGCGAGCGCCGGCAGGCGTGGCGACAAGATACACATCGCCGCAGAGGCCGCGACGGGCGACGGAGCCTTTGACCTCGCGAGCGGCGTTGGTGTCCTGGTAGGATTGCATGACGGCTTGCAGCGGCATGGCTATTACCCGCAAGGTCAGGACGTGTGCGCGGCCGGGGCGGAGTGCTTGTGTCAGGTCAACTTCTCCCGCCGGAAATCGCATTTCGCCCGTGAGTTCGTTGTCCAAATAGACTTCGGCATAAGAGTTCAGGTACTCAGTGCAGACGGTGATGCGCCGGCCCGACCAGCCGGCAGGCACAGTGATCTCACGCTGGTACCAGGCCGCTGTAATACCCCCAAGTCTTACATCTCGCCATTTCTCGTGGGCGTGCACGACCTGGCAATCCTTCTGCATGTAGTCAGTAATGCCGGGCCAACTCCCGGGCACTTTGAAATAACCCCACCCGTCTTTCGGGATATTGTTGTCCGTCGTGTCCGCGGGCTGCCACCGCCATAAGCCGTTAATGGCGATGCGTTCTCGTGTGCGCGTCGTTTCGAGCCATGCCTTGTCCATGTCCCAGACGGCTTCAACGCCTTCCGGCAACGGGGCGATCGCCTGCGCGTCACGCACCTCGGTTATCGCGGCCGTCAGCAAGACTGCCACGGCAACATTGGTTCTCAAGTACGCGTTCATAGAACTCTCCTCTGACTGCCTGTATTCGCCTGCAAACGAAATGTTCCGTGCGCTTCGTCCGCAAGAACGACACAGACTAATTGTAGCAGGAGCGGGACAGTATTTCAAATTTGCGTCGAGCCGCCACTCCTGTTCATGGCGAGTGCATTGGATTGCAATAGGGCGGCCAATGGTAAGATAACTCACAACTACCATGAAAATACTATTTGAGGGCGCAAATGTCAGGCTGAGATCGGCCTGGCGTCGGCTCATTTTATCTCCGGCGGGTTTCAGTGAAGTTGAGTTGCGGTCATCGCGGATAAATGGTATTCTGTCTGCATGTTTTGGGAACTCAATAGAAAACAATCGCCGTCTGTTGCATCAAGCACGAGATACCTTAATCTGGTGCTGCTTGCGTCGGTGATTCACGGACTTTGTGCGAGTATTCTGTCTGGGAAAGTCGCCATTGCAGAGTGGGAGGAGCGTTTCGCCCGCCCGCCGGCCGATGCTCGCATTTTGAAGATCATCCACAACTGGCCCGACGAGCCGCATGCGCAGGACCAGTCTATCGGCAGGCTCCGTCGGCAGGGCTTTGGAGGAGTAGTGTGCAATGTATCGTTCGATCAGTATCTTGAGAGCGACGACAAGTGGCTTGCGTTTGTGCGCGCCGTCAACGAGGCGAAGAAGGCGGGCTTTGCGATGTGGCTGTATGACGAACGCGGTTATCCATCCGGCAACGCCGGCGGGATAACGCTGCGCGATAACCCTGAATGGCAAGCACGGGGTCTGCTGGTTGCCTGTACCGAGTCGCGGGGCGGCGCCGTTAGCCTGACTGTGCCTCCGGGCAGACTCGTGCTCGCGGGTGCGTATTCGGTTCGCGGCGGCAACATCGACATAGCGACGAAAAAAGATCTCGCCGGGTGCATCCGCGACGGAAAACTTGGCTGGCAGGCACCGGTGGGGCATTGGCGCATAATGGCGATTGCCGAGGACCGCCTCTATGAAGGCACGCATGCCGAAAACAATCTTCACGCCAGCATTCCCTACATCAATTTGCTCATGCCGGAACCGACGGCGCGTTTCATTGAAGTTACTTATGGCGGCTACGCAAAGCACCTTGGCGAGGACCTTGGCAAATACTTCATGGCTACTTTCACGGACGAGCCATCACTGATGAGTCTGTTTCTCAGGCCAATGCCGTATCGTCCGCTGCCCTGGTCGTCGAATCTGCCGGCTGAGTTCCAGAAGCGCCGCGGCTACGACCTTGACGTTGCGATGCTGCCGGCGCTTGCGGCGGATGCGGGTCCTGCTGGCAAGAAGATTCGACATGATTACTGGCTGACCGTCGGCGAACTGGTTTCGGAGAATTACTTTGGCCAGATTCAAAAACGCTGCCGCCGATACCTCGTTCCGTCAGGCGGGCACCTGCTGGCCGAAGAAGGGCTTGTCGGGCACGTTCCGCTTTATGGCGATTTCATGCGGTGCATTCGCCGGATGGACGCACCGAGCATTGATTGTCTGACCAGTATTCCGGCCGAGGTGCCTTGGTTCATAGCAAGGCTTGTCGGCAGCGGCGCCGAATTGGAAGGCAGGTCTCTGGTGATGAGTGAAACGTCGGATCACAGTCAGCGCTACCGGCCTGCCGGCGACAAGCGTCCAAAGCGCCTGGTGTCGGAAGCTGAAATTCGCGGCACCTGCAATCGCCTGATCGTCTCGGGCGTCAACTGTATTACAAGCTACTACAGTTTCGCGGAGTTGTCCGACGACCAATTACGGCGCCTCAACGAATGGACAGGCCGCTGCTGTACGGCACTGCGCGGAGGGCATCAGGTCGCCGACGTCGCCGTGCTCTATCCCGGTGAAAGCCTTTGGGTCAAGTTCACTCCCTCGCGCCACTGGACGACGGAGGCCGCCGCTGCTTCGCGGATTGAAACTGTTTACCGCACTGCCGCCGAAAGTCTTTTTGCGTCGCAGCGCGACTTCACGTTCTTAGACAGTCGCGCGATCAAGGATGCTCAAGTGGAACCATCCGCGATGGTGTATGGTGCGCTCAGATGGCGTGTCATCGTGCTGCCATGTGCAGACACCATGCCTCTGGCGGCGTGGGAAAACCTCGCCAGATTTGTTCGGCAAGGAGGTGCGGTGATTGCACTTGGCGCTCTGCCGGCCAACAGTGAAAGCGAGTTTCCATCTGCCCGCGTGAAGTTTCTGGCGGATGAGATGTTCGGCCATGCCGAGGCGGACCCTTCATCCATCCATGCGCCGCGATTTCAAGTTAATGCCGGCGGCGGCACGGGTGTTTTTCTTCCCTTCGGGCTGGAAAGCCTGATCTCGATGGTGCTGGATCGCCTGTTGGAACCGGATGTTAGAGTGGCTGAGGCCGGATCTCCGTTGCGCATAACACACCGCCGCCTCGAAGATCGAGAAGTCTATTTCGTCATCAATGACAGCGCCAAGCCCTGGGCGGGCGAGGTTGAATTCTCTGCGGCCGGCGCCGGTGAACGCTGGAATCCCGCTACCGGCCTCATGGAAGAAGGCTTGATGGCAAATACTGTCCGGCTGAGTCTGGAGCCCTATGGCGCCGCCTTCCTGCGTTTCACGGCGGCAAACCCTCCCAAGCGGCGCAATATTGCCGGCAGTGTGCTGCCAAGTTTTGCATTGCGTACTCTGCCTGAAACTGAGCCGCTCATGGGACATGGGGAGTTCGTGCGCGCCACAATGGCGCCGGATACCGATCATTCCGGCGCCGGGCAACCCGTGTGGAAAACTGCTGCCGAACTGACGAAGGCCGAGGTGGACACACACTTGTTCACCCGGTTCCGCTATTCGAAGCTGCTGGATCTGAGTGGTGCCGACTGTCTGGTAATAGATACATGGATGCCTGACGATCAGTCGACGCCGAGCCAGCTTCTGGTGATACTTCATGAAGAAGGGGGTGGGGACTTCATCGCGGAAACAGGCCGTTCACTGGCCGCCGCGGGTCACGAGCGCACCTATATCGCGCTGAACCGTTTTCGGCTTGCGGGCTGGTCGACCGATGCCGACGATGTTCTGGACCTTCGGCGGGTGGCCGACATCCGTATCGGCTGGGGCGGTTATTTCGGAGCAGAACGCGAGAAAGTGCAATTCACTGTAGCGCTTCCCCAGATCGGCATTGTCGCAGCTCGTTAACGACGAACAGCGTTTTCATGACGGGCAGAGGCGGCGGCAAGATACCAAGGATGGGCCAGGGGGTTGGTCTTGAAAAAGTCCAGAAGAAGATTGGCGACCTTGGCGGCGCCTCTGTCACTGGGGTGGGTGCCGTCGGCGGCGAGGTCTTCTCGCCGCCACGTCAGGCCGTCGCTTCGCGAATTGACCCCGTCAGCCCAAAGATAGGGGCCCCAGAGCAGCAGAGGGGACTTGACTGTGCCCTCTGCGGCGTCGTAGTTGAGTTGCGCCTCGCCGGCGATCTGATCCTGGATGAGCCAGCGGATAGCGAATGCGCCTTCGTAGGCGTAAGGTTCGGGGTTGAGGGGGATTGCGGCATGACCGGCGTAAATGCGGCTGGAAAGGTAGACGATCCTGAGATTGGGATACCGCTCTCTGGCCATTTGCAGGATGATTCTTATACCGTCGGCGAGTCTGCGGGCGTGGACGGGGAATTCGCCCGATGCAGCGGGGTTGATTCTGGCCTGCTTCAGCCAGATGACCTGGACCTGCTGGGTGGTGACCTGGGCTTCGGCGAGTCGGCGGAGGGCGCCTTCCCACGCGGTGCCCCATTCAGTGCGGCGGTTTGCGGCCCATGCGGCGACGTCCATGCCGCCGATTGCGGCGTTGACTACGATGAGATTGGGGTTCTTGTCGGGGTCGGCGTCGGCGAGGTCCTTGAAGGGTGCGAATTCCTGTCTTGTGTTGGACATGCCGATCGACATGAGGACGATCTTGCCATCAGGCGAGGGGCGACCTTCGGAGTCGAGTGGGCGGATGAGGGCGAGCTCGCGGCGGGCGGCGTCGGCGTGGGCATTTGGGGGTACGTTTTGGCCTTTGCCGTAGAGGCCGCCGTCTTCGCCTTTGTAGGTATGGTCGGCCTGCATGTCGGAAAGGGGGACGAGCCCGGTGCAGGGGGTTTGTCTGAACTGCCGCGGGTTGTCGGCCGGTGTGTCTTCGGCGGCGGCGAGGTGTGCGGCGGAAATCAGGAGCGCGAGCAGTATGGCGGCGGCTGAATTGTACTTTGCCATTGTGTCATCCTCCGTATTTTTTGGTCGAGGTCAGTTTGCGCTGACGCGGTAACAATAGAGATTGTTGTCATACCTGAGGTAGAGTCTGCCGCCGGCGACTACGGGATGGGCGTAGCTGGGGCCAGTGCCCTTGACGCTGAATTGCCCCTTTATTTGCAGGGCTTCGGGGGAGCAGGTCATGAGTGCGGCGACGCCGGCCCGTTCGCCAAATAGGTAGAGCATGCCGTCGGCAAAACACAGGGAGCCTCTGCCGATAGCGCGGGCCTGCGTTTTTAATACGCCAGTCTTTACATCGATGCAGGCCCATCCGTTGGCGTGATTGCCGTAGATGAAGCCGTCGTGTATGACGTAACCGCCGTGGAAACTGGCGAAGTCGGATGTGGTCCATACCTCGCGGGCGGCTGCGTTTGTGCCTGAGCCTTCGAGCTTGAGGCAGATGCCGCCTTTGATTCGTGAGCCGTTGGACCAGAAGAGGTATCCGTCTGCGTAAACGGGTGTTGTGCAGTTGAAGGTGTTGCCTGCGCACCAGGGATTTGACCAGAGGATTTTACCGTCATCGGCGCGAACACATACGAGGCCCTCTTTGGTTCCTGTTACGATCAGGGGCAGGCCCTGGTGTACGAAGGCGATCGGGGAGGCGTACTGGGCTTGAGCGAGGTAGCCGGCGGTGGTCCAGACGGTGGACCCGTCGGCCTTGTTAAGAGCGGCGAGACATTTGTCGCCGCCGGGAGTTATGACGGCCAGGTTGTTGTAGATGAGTACGGATTCGGCGCAGCCGGCGTCGGGGGGGGCGCCGCCGAACTCGGCGACGGATCTTGTCCAGACGGGCTTGCCGTTGCGGATGTCATAGCAGCCGACGAGGCCGTAACCGGAGATGATGTAAAGGAGGCCGTCGCTTATGGTGGGGGTGGATCGCGAGCCTGGCGGGTTGAGGGTGCAGGCTTTGTCGTGATCGGCCTTCCATTTGAGGATGCCATCAAGATCGAAGGCGAAGATGAAGAGCCTGCCGTCGAAATCGCCGGTTGTGTAGACGGTGCCATTGGCTACTGTGACACTGGAGAAGCCGCGGCCGATACTGTCGACCGTCCAGAGGAGCAAGGGGCCGTCGTTGGGCCATTCTTTGAGGAGCCCGGAGTCGATGGACTTGCCGTCGCGGTTTGGTCCGCGCCAGGAGGGCCAGTCGCGTACGGATTGGGCCGACGGCCCGGAGGAAAGGAGGGGAGCCGCTGCGATCAGCAGCATTAGTAGTGCAGCGAGGACTTGTCGGCGGGATTGTGTACGGTTAGATCTTATTGGAGGTCTCCATTATTTGCTTGAGAGATTTTTTGGGCGAGGAGGGCGATTCGGCGGCCAAGGCGGCGGGCGGCGTCTTTTTCGTTTTCGTCGACAGCGGGGCTTTTGGGGCCGGTGATTGCCGTTGCTCCGGCTTCGGCCCAGATGCTTCCGGTGGTTTCGTTCTGGTAGAGCGGGCCTGCGACGATCATCCGGTTGTGCAGCATGAACATGAGGAGTGAGACGACGACGTGGGCCTGTCCGCCGGTGGGGCCGCCTGCGGTGGCGAATGCGCCGCCGATCTTGTCGGTTAAGTCAACTTTCCATTTCCAGTTCCAGTCGTCGATTACGGTTTTCATTTCCCCGGGGATGTTGGCGAAGTATGTGGGGCAGCCGAGGATGACGGCGTGGGCGGCGGTGAGGTCTTCTTTGGTGACTTCGGCGACGGGCTTGAGGGTTACGGAGGCGTGGGGCGATGCGCCCTTTGCGACGGCGCGGGCCATCTGTTCGGTGTTGCCTGTGCGCGAGTAGTAGGCGACGACGACGTTGACGGGTTTGGGCGGCGGGGCGAGCGAGGGTTTGTCGGAGTCGGCGGAGGTGTGAGGGATGAGGGGGCAGAGCAAGAGTGCGATCGCCCATGTGAGACGGCTGTGGCGTTTCATGCTTTTCTCCTGAACAGGTTGTCGGGCCCGGTGCCGCGGCGGGCAGTTCACCACGATCAGTTTTAGGGTTTGAGGAAACGGATACAGACGGGTCGGCCGACGGATATCTTGTGGTCGGTCGGTTCGAGGTCGCCGGTTTCGGGATTGATGCGGAAGACGATGATGGAGTTGGCGTCCTGGTTGCCTACGAGGCAGTATTTGCCGGAGGGGTCGATGTTGAAGTTGCGGGGGGTTTTGATGCCGGCGCTCTGGTGCTGGACGAAGGCCAGTCGGCCTGACGCTGGGTCGACGCGGTAGACGGCGATGCTGTCGTGGCCGCGGTTGGAGCCGTAGACGAATTGGCCGGTGGGGTGGACGCGACTGTCGGCGCAGGTGTTCTTGCCTTCAAAGCCGGGGGGAAGCGTGGGGACGGTGTGGATTTCGGCGAGGGCGCCGTCAGCGGGGTTATAGGCGAAGGCGGTGATGGTGCAGTCGAGTTCGTTGATGACGTATGCGAATCGGCCGGAGGGGTGGAAGCTTAAGTGGCGAGGGCCGGCG
>JAWLHD010000155.1:0-8493 GCA_041690555.1 Anaerohalosphaeraceae bacterium | reverse complement strand
GCTGGCGGGGTGTTCTCGTGAGCCCGGGGGGGACAAGGAGCAACTGGAGGAGGGTGACGCGGAGGAAGGGCTGACGTTGGCGGGGCTGTGGGGCATGATCGATCCGCCTCGCGAGGAGAGTGCGCGTGCGGTGGCGGAGGCGAAGGATGCTGGGATTCGGCCGGTGCTGATTACGGGTGACTATGCGGCAACGGCGCTTGCGATTGCGCGGCAGGTTGGTATTGCGGAGGATGGTCGTGCTCTGACGGCGAAGGACGTGGAGGAGATGGAGCAGCGTGAGTTGGCTGAGGAGACGATGAAGCATGGGGTTTTTGCTCGGGTGTCGCCGGCGCACAAGCTGCGGATCATGGAGGCGCTTAAGGCGCACGGGGAAGTAGTTGCGATGACAGGAGACGGGGTGAACGATGCTCCTGCGCTGAAGGGTGCGGACATCGGCGTGGCGATGGGACAATCGGGTACGGAGGTGGCCAAAGAAGCGGCGGACATGGTTCTGACGGACGATAACTTTGCGACGATTGTGGATGCTGTTGAGGAAGGTCGGACGATCTACAACAATCTGCGGGGGGTTATATTCTTTCTGCTTTGTGCGAATGCCGGGGAGCTTTTGACGCTGGCTGGGGCTCTTCTGCTGGGTCTGGATCTGCCTTTGACGGCGACGATGATTCTGTGGGTAAACCTTGTGACGGCGGGGGCTTGTACGGTTCCGTTGGGTGTGGAGCCTCGTCACGAGGACGTACTGAAGGAGCGGCCGCGGTCGCCGGGTGAGGCTATTGTGCACTGGCCGATGCTGCGGCGTATCGGAGTATTGAGTTTGTTTATGGGCGCGGGGACTCTGCTGCTGTTCTGGCTTCGTGTTGACACGGCGGGCCTGGCTTATGCGCGGACGGTGGCCTTTTCTGCGATGGTGGCTTTTGAGTGGTTTCAGGGTTTCAATGCTCGTTCGTCGCGGCTGTCGGTATTCAAAATCGGGCTTCTGAGCAATCGCTGGCTGCTGCTTGGCGTGGGTACCGCAGTTGTGCTGCATGTTGGTGTGGTGCAGACGGGAGTTGGGCGTTGGCTGTTCGGTACGGAGCCTCTTGGCGGATGGGACTGGGTGCTTATTCTGGCTGTTTGCAGTTGGGTTCTGATAGCTGATGAGGTTATGAAGCTTCTGCGTATGCACCGTCGGGAGGGGCAGGACAGATAGTGGAATGTGCGCGGTCGGCCGGGGATTGTTGGGGTTTTTTTGCTGAGGGGGCGGGATGTGGTATTATATATGTTGGGCGGGTGTATGTTTGAGGAGCTTTTATGGCGCAGGCTTGGGTGCGGGTCACAATCGGGCTGGTGCTTTGGTTGGCGGCGGCGGGCGCGGTGAATGCGTTCGAGGCTGGGGTGAACCGGATTGAGTTTGCGCCGGTGGAGGCGAGATTCGTGCGGCTGGTGATTGTGCAGAGCCGGGGGGGACAGCCGTGCATTGATGAGCTGGAGGTTTATGGGTCGGAGGGGGAGAACGTTGCTCTGGCGTCGAAGGGGGCCAAGGCGAGCGCGTCATCGTGTCTTGCGGGGTATGCGATTCATCAGGTTGCGCATCTTAACGACGGCTTGTACGGCAACGGGCACAGTTGGATTGCGGCGGGTTGGCGGGACGAGTGGGCGCAGATCGAGCTAGCTCGGCCGGCGGTTGTTTCGGCGGTGGTGTTCAGTCGCGATCGCCAGGGGCACTTCAGCGATCGGCTTGCGGCGGCGGTGGAGGTGCGGGTTTCGCTTGACGGGCAGGAGTGGAGGACGGTTGTTCGCAGCAGCATGTTTCCGATGCTGCCGGAGGGTGAGGCCGGGCATGCGGAGCTTCTGCGGTATGCTTTTGAGTGTGAGAAATTCACGTGGGGCAGGTACGATCGGTCTGAGCCGGTGAAGAGGGTGCTTGGGCAGATGGAGGAGATGATCGAGCGGTTCGCTATGTAGGGCGTGGACGTTGGGTCGGAGCGGCGGCAGGCGGCGGAGTTTCGGCGGGCAGAGGCGGGATGCGAGACGACTTTGGAGAGGGAGGAGTTGTTTTTGCGGGCGCGGCTGGCGAAGCGGCGGCTGCTCTTTCGTGCACCGGAATTGCGGAAGCTCGACAGGGTGCTGTTCGTCAAGCGGCATCCTTATGAGCCTTCGCACAACTACAGCGTGATACTGGACGCGGCGGGCGGTCCGGGCGGTGGTATCTTCGTGTTGGAGGCGCCGCGGCGCGGTGATGCCTGCGATGCGGACTCGGCGACGGTGCGGAAGCTGCTGGATGCGGGGGAGGGGATCATTCGGGATCCGGCGGCGGACTTCGGGGTGGAGCGGATATGGTTTGCGTGGCGGCGGTCGATGGACGATTACTATCGGCTGTATGCGATGGACTCGGACGGGGGCGGGGTGGCGCAGATGACGGAGGGGCCGTTTCATGATTACTTTCCGTGTCCGCTGCCTGACGGGGGGATTTCATTTATTAGTACCCGGTGTCGGGCGAGGTTTTTGTGCTGGCGGCCGCAGGCGTTTGTGCTGTTTCGGATGGATGCCGACGGGGGCAATATCCGTGCGCTTTCACATGCGAACCTCAGCGAGTGGACGCCGGCGATGATGCGTGACGGGCGGATTATCTGGATGCGTTCGGAGTACGTGGACAAGGGGGCTGACTTCGGTCATACTCTGTGGGCGATTCGGCCCGACGGGACGCATCCGGAGCTGATCTTCGGTAACAATACGCTGAATTGTTATGCGAACGGGAGGGAGGTGCCGGATTCGCGGGAGATACTGTGCACGCTGGTTTCGCACGGCGGTGATTTGAACGGTCCGATTGCGCTGATCGATCCGAGCAAGGGGAGATTCAATCCGGAGGCGATTACGAATATCACGCCGGACGTTGAGGCGCATTATCATATGAGCTGGGCGCGGGAGCAGTGCTTTCGCGATCCTTATCCGATCGGGCGGGATTATTACCTTTGCAGCCATGCGGCGATGGACAGATTCGGTCTGTACGTGATCGACCGCTACGGCAACCGCGAGATGTTGTATCTCGATCCTGAGATGGGGAGCATGTCTCCTTCGCTGCTGCGCGCCGAGACGGCGCCGCCTGTGCTGGGGGAAAGCGAGAGGCCGCATGAGGAAGCGGTTTTGGAGGGTGAGTTTTTCGTGGCGGACGTGTACGAGGGCCTTGGAGCGAACGTGAAGCGAGGCACGGTGAAGTATATCCGCGTGTGCCAGGAGCTGCGGGCGGATTTGATAAGGCTGCCGGGCGGGGAGTACCAGGCGGATCACGAGCCGTTCGAGGACTGGTATGCGAGCCCGACGCACAAAGTGAGGGGTCCTCACGGCTGGCCGAGCTACGTGGCGAAGGCGGACTTGGGCACGGCGCCGGTGGAAGAGGACGGGTCGGCGAGATTTCGCGCGCCGGCGGGCAAGGTGCTGTACTTTCAGGCGCTGGACAAAGACTTCAACGAGATTCAGCGGATGAGGAGCGTGGTGCAGCTGCAGGCGGGCGAGACCCGCGGGTGCGTTGGGTGCCACGAGAATCGGTTTTCGACGCCTCGGACGGGGGGCGTTGTTCCCCGTGCGATGCGCGTCGGGGCGCGCAGGCTCGAAGCACCGCCGTGGGGTGCGGGTGCGTTCTCATACGAGAAGGTGGTGCAGCCGGTGTGGGATGCGAAGTGCATAAGCTGCCACAACGCGGGAGACGATCGCGGGATCGACCTTTCGGGGAGGCCGGACGGCGACGGGATTCCGGCATCATACAGGACGGTCATTACTCGGGGGTGGGTGCACTACTTCGATTATACGTGGCAGCAGCGGCATTCGAAGGCGGAGCCGCTGACTTTCGGGACGGTCAGGAGCGGGCTTTGGGAGGTGCTCGACGGGGGGCATTACGACGTGGAGCTTACGGAGGAGGAGAGGCGGCGGATCAAGTGCTGGACGGACTTGAACTGCCCGCTTTGGCCTGACTACGTGTTTCGGCCGAGCCGCATCGCGGCGGGCGAAGTGCATCGTCGGTAAAGCCCGTAAAGAATCCGAATCATCCATCGTGTCGGGGTTGACTTCCCCGGAGTCAATGCGGAGTGTCTGCGCTCGCTTGCTTGCGTGGGGGAAGCATGTGTCAAGTTTGCCTCTCTTTTCGGGGAAATTGGCTGTTGAAATGGTTGACATGATCGGCGGGTCGTGTTAGATTGTTCCATAAGTGGATGGCCGACGGAGAAAGGGATCAAGGCATGAAGAGAGCATCAGGCTTGGCGGGAATGGTTTGTACATACGTGACAAGAGCTTCGCAGACAGGCATTCTAATTGGATTCTCACGTTTTTCGAGCATACGCGTAACATACTACCGGTAAGTTAATCGGGCTTTGAGTGCGCGCTTTTTCGATAACGTAGTCGAGGATACCGGTCAGATGGACAGAAGCAGGATACATGGCGGCAAGAGGTCGGGGGGAGCGAAACGGATAAGACGAATGAAGCGTGGAGGCGGCTTCACGCTGATCGAGCTTCTGGTTGTGATCGCAATTATAGCGATTCTGCTTTCGATTATGGTTCCGGGCATGACCGCGGCGAAGAAGCGCGTTCAGTTCGTGATGTGCAAGAACAACCTGAAGAATTACGGGCTGGTGGCGATCATGTACACGTGGGACAACCAGGAGAGAATGCCCAATGCGTGGACGAGCTTTTACAACCGGCACGGTGAATATCCTGCGGACGCGGATTATCCGCAGCCGGAGCCGCACCGGTACTGCCGGTGGCACAATCCGCGTTTCGATCTGACGGTGAATCCGCAGTACGCGGGGCCGCTGTGGGCTTATCTGGAGTCGAAGAAGGTTCAGATGTGTCCGACCTTCATCGAGGTGGCACGTCAGTTCGGCGACAAGCATCCGGAGCATCGCGAGACGATTCCCATCGTGCCGAACTACAACTATGCGATGAATCAGCATTTGGGCGAGCGGAAGACCGCGGAGATCAAGAGCCAGTCGCAGATATTTTTCTTCAGCGAGGAGAACCTTTGGCTGACGCCGGGCTGGTGCACGTATGTGTTTAACGACACGGCGCTTTGCGTGATCAAAGGCGGGCATACGGGCAGCGCGACGCCTTGGGATTGTTTCGGGACTTTTCATAACGCGTCGGATCCTGAACTGGAGACGGGCGTTGCGAACGCGGTTTTCATTGACGGTCACGTTCAGACGGTTCTCAGGGAGGAGTCGGAGAAGTTCGCGATTATCGACAGGTGAGTTTCAGCGTTTCGAACGGACAGACATACATAGTGCGAGGAGCGGTGTCAGCTTTGGCATGCAATGTTTTTGCGCAAGGGTACTTGTCTACTTAATTGAAAGGGAGGCAGAAATGAAAGCAAAGAGTTTGTTACTACTGGTTTTGTTGTTGTCGGCGGCGATCTCGTATGGAGCTGTTCGGGAGCCGGTTGGGATATGGGATTTCGATCCTGCGGATCCGAACGGAGCGACGCTTGGCGCGGATATGCATCTGGTCGGGACGGCAGTGCCGGCGGCGGGTATAACGCCGGAGGACGGGGCGGTGCTGATCGGCGTGGGCAGTCATTTCGCGTGTGAACACGGGATATCGCCAAACGGCGGCGGGGCGATGGTGAACGAGTGGACGCTGCTGGTGGATTTTCGGTATCCGGAGAGCAGTGTCGGCAAGTACATCGATTTCTTTCAGACAGATCCACAGAATACGCCGGGTAACGATTCGGACTGGACGGTTGCGTCCAGCGACGGCGCGATAGGAATCGCCGCAGTGGGGTATTCGCGGCAGACCGGCTTTTATACGCAGCCGGACACGTGGTATCGGATGGTTATGTCGGTGGACAACGGTACGCGGCACGACCTGTACGTTGACGGGCAGCGGGTGCTTGTGGGCAACCCTCAGGCGGTCGACGGTCGATTTGCACTTGCCGACGTGCTGCTTCTGTTTGCGGCCAATGACGGGGACGACAACGATATCATCGTCAGCCGGGTGGCGATGTGGGACGTGCCGCTGACGGCGGGCGAGGCGATTGCCCTTGGCGATCCGAATTACGGGCTGTATCACGACAACAAAGGGCCGGACGTTGATGCCGGCGCCGACCAGGAGATGGAACTGGACGCCGGCGGGTCGATGGTGCTGGCACTGGACGGGACGGTCAGCGATGACGGCGAGTACGGCGTATTATGGACGCAGGTCAGCGGGCCGGCGGCGGTGGTGATCGCCGATGCTGCAAGCGAGGACACGACGATGACCATCACGGCGGCGGGCAAGTACGTGATGCAATTGACCGCCAATGACGGTGAGTTCGAGGTCAGCGATACGGTTACGTTCGTGGTTCATCCGCATAACTACGGCGGGCTGATCGTGCATTGGGATTTCGACCAGGAGTGGGATGGAGTTACCGTGGTGGACGTGTCGAGTCATGAGAATCACGGGCGCGTCATTGACGGCGACGTGGGCGAGGCGCTTTATATCGCCGACGGCGTGTACGGGCAGGCTCTGGACCTTCGGAATGGAGACTACGCGGTCGGCGGCGACTGCATTGCGCTGGATATGGTGATGCCGGATTCGGGTACGATCGCCTTGTGGTTCAAGCCTCATGCATTCTACAATTATAATGCGGTGTTCGACAACTCGGTTCAGCAGGACGACTGGGAGATGTGGATATACTCGGACGGTCGGCTGCGATTCCGTGTCGAGGCGGGCACCGAGGTTACGGCCAACCTGACGCAGCTTGCGCAGGGTCAGAATCCCCTGGAGCTGTGGTGGCACATGACGCTGACGTGGGATCGGCTGACGGCGACTACCGTGAAGACGCAGATGTACATCAACGGGCAGCTTTCGGAGGAGAAGACTGGTCCGTGGGTGAATCCTGGTTCGACATTTTATCTTGGCGGCGGTCATCCGGGCAACGACTTCGGGCACGGAGCGTATGACGATTTCAGGATTTACAACCGGGTGCTGAGCGCATCGGATGCGCTTCAACTGGTGTTCGGCGAGAACCTGCCGCCGGAGGTCGACGCGGGCGCCGATCAGGAGTTCGAGATGGACGCGGCCTCGACGCCGATAGCGGTATCGCTGGACGGGACGGTGACGGACATCGGAGAGGTGCTCATTGCTTGGTCGAAGATTTCCGGTCCGAACGATATCACGATAGAGAACGGCGATACGGCGAATGCGACTGCGACGATATCGGCGCCGGGGAGGTACAGGCTGGAGCTTACGGCGGACGACGGCGAGTATATCGTTTCGGATACGATGCTGGTGGTGGTGCATCCGCACGGCTATGACGGGCAAATCCTGCACTGGGACTTCGAGACGGACTCGGGCGGCAGGGTTTATGACGTTTCGGGGCATGCAAGCCATGGCACGATCATCGACGGGCCGACGGGTTCGACGAGCTATACCGACGGCAAGATCGGGCGGTGCCTGAACCTGCTGAACGGCGATTACATGACCGGCGGCGATTACGCGGCGGTCG
Source organism: Anaerohalosphaeraceae bacterium (assembly GCA_041690555.1). Classification (GTDB taxonomy): domain Bacteria; phylum Planctomycetota; class Phycisphaerae; order Sedimentisphaerales; family Anaerohalosphaeraceae; genus JACZKQ01. Next base: position 1,046 of record JAWLHD010000155.1, on the reverse strand, counting down.
AGCTTCGGCTTCCGGACAGCGGCACGATCGCGCTGTGGTACAATCCGCATTCGATGTATAACTGGAACGCGGTGTTCGATAATTCGCGTGACGCGGACGACTGGGAGATGTGGCTGTACGCAGACGGGCGGATGAGGTTCCGTGTGGATGATACGGCACAAGTGACCGGGGACCTGGCTGCGCTGGGTTCGCCGGATGATCCGAGCGTGGCGGGCAAGTGGTGGCATGTTGCGGTTACGTGGGAGCGGACGAGCGCGACGACGGTTGCGCTGAAGATGTTCGTCAACGGCGCCCAGACGGATGCGGTTACGGGTCCGTGGATCGATCCGGGCGAGTATTTCTACATTGGCGGGGGACATCCCGGCAACGATCATGCGCACGCGATGGTGGATGAGGTTTACATCTATGACCGGCCGCTGGATATGATGGAGATTCTCGGGCTGATGTACCGTGGGAACAAGCCGCCGGTTGTCGATGCCGGTGGCGACATGACCAAGTGGCTGGACGGCTCGGGGCAGGTAACGGTGCAATTGCAGGGTTCGGTGATCGACGACGGCGGTCCGAGCGATCTGGTGATTGCGTGGACGAAGATCAGCGGTCCCAACGACATCGTCATCGACGATCCGACGGTTGCGAACACGTGGGCGACGATTACGAGTGCGGGAATATACCACCTGCAGATTGACGCCAACGACGGCGAGTTTTATTCGACTGACGATATGTATATCGAGGTTTATCCGGCGGGCTACACGGGTCTGATCGTTCACTGGCCGTTCGATTCGGATACGCTGGAGGATGCCAGCGGCAACGGCAACGACGGCACGCTGGTGCAGGGCGCGGCTTCGGCATCGGGCTACGCCAGGGGCAAACTGGGTCGCGGGTGGCAATCGGGCAACAGCAGCAGCCCGCCATTCGGCAGCGGCGGCGATTATGTGTCGCTTCGGCTGACGATGCCTGACAAGGGCACGATCGCGTTCTGGTACAAGGTGAAGAACCTTTACCAGTACGTTACCCTATTTGATAACTCGGTGCAGCAGGACGACTGG
>JAWLHD010000154.1:2969-8501 GCA_041690555.1 Anaerohalosphaeraceae bacterium | reverse complement strand
CGCACATAATCGGCGTACTTGTCGGCACGGTCCTGCTGGCTGCTGGTCTTCACGAGACCGGTATGGAACATCCCGCGATCCAGCGCGCCGAAGTGAAACTCCCCAATGATGATCGGCGCATCGATGCCGCCCGGCAGCTTCTGATCGGCGACGCTGTGGCTGTAACGGTTATAGCAGACAATATCACAGTGCTTCGCCGCAGCCCGCGCCGCCCGATCGTTCACCCACGCAAAACGGCAGCCCATGTACAACTGATTCGGCGCCTGTCGCCTTATCTCGTCGCGGATCGTCTCGAAGTACTTCTCGGCGATTTGCGTATAAAACGCCTTGAGGTCATCACCGGCCTTCTGCTTGTCCGGCGTTTCGCGCGTTTCCAGCAGCGCCCCCCATGACCGATGCCCCGTGCCCCAGACGCCATTGAGCTTGTCGATGCTGTCATACTTCGCCTTGAGGTACTCTACGAAAGCCCTCTTCGCCGCCTGATCACTCGGACTCCGCAGAGCGCCTACCGCCAGCGACGTCTCATCACCCCATCCCAACTCGTTGTGCACGAAGTACCCGATGCACCACGGATCATTCAGCGACCGTTCTCTCTCTCGCTCCAGCGATGCCCTCAGATTGCTCCGGAAGCCCTCATCGAACGGATCAGGAAACTTGCCCCAGTACCCCTCCGAGCCTTCGATCTGCTTTGCGCCGAAGCTGATATTCGCCGTGTACGGAGTCTTGCGCATATTGTAAATTGCCGCGTCGGACCAGTTGGCAATCGTATTCATGCCCCAGCTTCTGAGCCGCTCGTGTGTAATAGCCGCAAAGGCGTCCGACCAGTCCGGCCCGTACTTGCGCAAAAAATTCGCCCGGCTAAAGCACCATGTGCGATACGGCGAGCGCGTGTTGTAGTACCCGTGCGGCGCCCAGCTTCCGCGCCCGTAAAACTTCGCAAACTCCGAATCCTCACCTGGCAGATCGCGGAAGTAATGCTCCCTGTCGGTGATCGGCGTGTCGTTGGCCGCCCGCACGCAGTCGACTCCGTGCGACCAGAACAGCCGCCCCTCCGGGTCCACGAGCCACCACTTGTCGGCGTGCTTCTCCACGCGGAAGAAGCCTGTCGCCTTCAGTTTGGGTCCCGCCTCCCATCCGCCGTACCGGTTTCGACCGTCCGGACCGGGATGAGCCGCCAGGTCCTTGAGTTCCGCTTCGTGATTAGCCTTCAATTCCGCGATCGAGTGCGTCTTGCCCGGCCAGTCGTCGTGTATGAACTGCCCGAACTCGTCGATCATCGGAAACAGCGTATCGGCGTCGATATGCTTTACACTTCCGGCCGCCTTGACGCCGGTGATCTCGAACAGGTGTTCCGACCGCGGTCGCGTAACGAAGAACAGCAACTGCGTGACATTTGCCGGGTCCAGCTTGTCCGTCGCCTTGGGCCAGCCGCGCATCCCGATAATCTCCACGGGTTTGGAGAGCACCCACGGCGTGGGATAAAGCCGCACCAGCAGCGTCCCGGACGCACCCGCAGCAAGCGTCAGCGACTCGGTTACGCAGTGATTCGTGCCGTCGGCGCCGGGATTATCCACGCGGCAGCTTACCGTAATGCTCTGGCCGCCCACGTTGCGAAGTTCCGCCGTCAGGAACTCGTATCGCTCCAGATCCCATTTGCCCCGCGGCGCCTTCAGCGTAATGCCCGGCCACGTCTTTTCCGTGCCCGTCCTTACACGCAGTGCGCCCTGCGACAGAATCGCCGACGCATCCGTAGTCTGAACGCTCTGAGCGTCGAATCCCGGACTGAAGTCAAATAACACCTCCTCGCCGGCCGCCGGCGAAACATGCAACGCACTTACGATTGCGGCAAGAACGATGATTGGAAACAAACGCACTTTTCTAAACATCACAAGCAGCCTCCAACAAAACCAAAACGATCACTCAAACCATTCATCTTCCGGATCAAACGCCGGAATCGACGTATTGATGACCTTCATCCTGCCCACCGCGCGGTGCCGGCAGCCCGGCCTGATCATCACCACCGTCATGGGCTCAACCGCAACAGCCTCCCCGTCAAGCTCGATACACCCGCTGCCTTCGATTATCAGGTAGATCTCCGTCAGTCTCTTATGGTAGTGAACCCGCGAATCGGCCGATATTTCGACAAGATGAACCGTCGCCGTCCCGTCCGCCTCACCAACGAACGCACGCCGAGTACTGCCGCAAGGACAGCCCACCGGTTCAATGTCGCAGAAACGCGCTATCGCAAAGTTCGCCACCGCTAATCCTCCTCGACAAAGACGTTCCGACACACCCACGAAACCAGCCACACAAGCGCCGCCGGAAACAACAGCCATGCCAACTCGTCCGCCATCGCCTGCTGCCCGAGGGGGCTGAATATCCCGCGCCCGAACGGCGCCGCCTGAAGCGGACGCCACCCGAAGTAATACCGCTCGTTGCTGAACGGCGACAGAAAAGCCACGCCCAGACCCCCGTTGGTCAGCGCATCAATAACCCCGTGCCCGGCGGTAATAACAAAAAAGTAAAGCACCAGTAAAGAACGCCTGCCCTCGAAGACCCTGCTCTTTCGGAAGAAAACGAATACCACAAAAACGCTCACCAGCAGTGCAAAGAAAGGAGAATGAAACAAGCCCCGGTGCCCCAGCATGTGCTCGTAAGGTATTCCCGCGCGCATACCTAATGTATCAATGTCGGGAACCGCCGCGCAGGCAGCCGACGCGAGCACAAATGCACCGGTCGCCTTCCCTCCCGCCGCAGTCTTCGCCGCGACAGCACCTAATACAGCATGTGTGAGCATCGTTGCCATTGCGGTTGCCCTCTCGGCCCTGTCAAGTCGACTCGTCTTCGAACACCGCTTCCAGAATCTCAGCAGCGCCTCGTACAAACTCCGTGCATGCATCGAATGCCCGTGCCTCAGCCGCCCGCCCGCGAGCTTCGGGCGTGCTCAGGTCGAACCCCAGCAAGTCGCGGCAGTTGAGCGAGCCCGCCTGCTCGTGGAACATCTGCATCGCGCGGCGGACCAGTTCGTAAGTCCTGACCTTTGCGGCTTTGTCCGGCTCGGCTGCGGCGTACTTCAGGCCGATCACCATAAATGCGCCGCTGATTGCTCCGCAGATGCCGCCGGAAAGTCCCATGCCGCCGCCGAATCCCGACGCAACCTTCAGCGCGTCGGCTTCAGTCATGCCCAGCGAGGGAGCATAAGCGGCAAGCACGGCCTGGGAGCAGTTGTAACCGCTATCGAAGAGTTCCACCGCGCGTTCAACATGATTCATCGGCTGCCTCGAACATAGCACCTAAGACAGAGTCGGTCTGTTTCATCCGCCGCGCATTATAGCCCCTTCCTGCCAGTCTGTAAACATGCCAGGCATTCTACCCGTTGCGGCCGATATCCGCCCGTATGCGGCGACTTCGCGCCTTTCGGCAATAAAGTCTTTCGTTGTAGCGTTCTCTGGGGTACACTCAGGCGCGATCGATCTTCAATTTTGCGGAGGTTCTGGATAATGGAGCAGACGCCCAAGAGAGAACTGACACTGTTCGACTCGACCTGTCTCATCGTCGGCATCATCATCGGCGCGGGCATCTACGAAACCGCCCCGGATATCGCCCGGAGCGTACAGCACTGGTGGGGGCTGGGGCTCTTGTGGGCGGCCGGCGGAGCGCTTTCGCTGATCGGGGCGCTTTGCTACGCGGAACTGGCGACCGCCTATCCCTGGGCCGGCGGCGACTTCGTCTACCTCAGCCGAGCCTACGGCCGATGGGCCGGTTTCCTTTTTGGATGGATACAGCTTGTCATCGTCAGGCCCGGCGACATAGCTCTCATGGCCTTCATCTTTGCCAGATACGCCCGCCAGCTTTACGATCCTATGGCCGGTGCAACGGGCATGAGCGGGCACCTCACGCATTTGGCATACGCAGCCGTCGCCGTCCTCGTCCTGACCGTCATCAATATAGCAGGCGTCCGGCAGGGCAAATGGACACAGAACATTCTCACGGTCGTCAAGACGATCGGACTTGCGGCGATAATCGCCGTCGGGCTGTTCGTTCCTGCGGGTGCACCGCCGCAGGCCGATTCGCCCGGCTGGACGCCAACCCTCAGCGTCGCCATGATCATGGTCCTCTTCACGTTCGGCGGCTGGAACGAGATGGCCTTCGTCGCCGCCGAAGTCAAGGACGCCCGGCGTAACATCCTGCGCGCACTGGTGCTCGGCACGGTGGCGGTGCTGGTACTCTACCTGCTCGCCAACGCATCGTTCCTTCGATCGTTGGGTCACGAAAGCATGGGTCGTTCAAGTGCAGTTGGCGTCGATACGATTCGCGGCCTGTTCGGCGAACAAGGCGCAAGAATTATCGCGGTTATCATCTGCATCTCTGCGCTGGGCGCCATCAACGGCCTGATATTCGCCGGTGCGAGGATCTCTTATGCGGTCGGACAGGAACACCGGGTTTTTGGACTCCTCGGCAAATGGCACGGACGGCGAGGCGCTCCCGTGCCTGCGCTTGTGGTGCAGGCGGTTATCGCGCTGACGGTGATCGTGGCGTTCGGATCATTCGCGCGGACGATCCTTTACACCGCCGCGGCTGTTTACTGTTTCTACCTGGCCACGAGCATTTCGGTAATCGTGCTTCGGCACAAGGAACCGCACGTGGAAAGGCCTTTCAAGGTTACAGGCTACCCGTTCACGCCGCTGATCTTCGCGGGCGTCTGTGCGTTCCTCGTCTATGGAGGCGCTGTCTACAAACCGTGGGAGACTGCCATCTGCCTCGGTCTTGTGGCCTCCGGTGTGCCCGTCTATCTGCTCACGAAGCGCCTGATGCCGCCCCGTCAGTCGCAATAACCGTCCGGGTGATTGATGTGCCATACCCACGCGGTCTCGACGATCTTTGTCAAATCCGCTAACGCAGGCGCCCAGCCCAACTCTCGCTGCGCCTTCGATGCATCAGCCGTAAGCACCGGCGGATCGCCCGGTCGGCGGGCGTCCTCGATAACTGCGAAGTCTCTCTCCGAAACCCGCCGTACCGTTTCGATAACCTCACGCACCGAATAACCCGCCCCGTTGCCGAGGTTGTACACGAGTTCGCTCGCCTCATCCAGTTTGTCCAGCGCCAGCAGGTGAGCTTCGCAAAGGTCCTCCACGTGGATGTAGTCCCGCACGCACGTTCCGTCGGCCGTAGGATAATCCGTCCCGTAGATGCGTATCGCGTTGCGTTTGCCCATCGCCGCCTGGATTATCAGCGGTATCAGGTGCGACTCGGGCCGATGGTCCTCGCCCAATGTCCCGTCGCGCCCCGCCCCGCATGCATTGAAATAGCGAAGCGCAGCGTACCGAAGCCGACCAGCCGCCCGCAGCCAATGACACAATCTCTCCACCGCCCACTTGCTGTCTCCGTAAGGGTTGATCGGCGACTTGGCGACCTCCTCCTTGATGGGGATCGTCTCCGGCATCCCGTAAACAGCCGCCGTGCTGCTGAAGACAAACTTGTCCACTCCAGCATCAGACATCGCTCGAAGAAGCGTGTGCGTGTTGCAAAGGT
>JAWLHD010000154.1:0-2959 GCA_041690555.1 Anaerohalosphaeraceae bacterium | reverse complement strand
AGTACCGCAGCGGATCCGCCACCGACTCGCCGACCTCGATAAACGCCGCGAAGTGCATCACCGCTTCGATTGAGTAATCCCGAAGCGTCCTGATCAGCAGATGATAATCACCAAGGTCCCCCCGAACAAATGCCGCATCGCCGACCGCCGCCCTGTGCCCTTTGGAAAGATTGTCGAAAACCACCGGCTCGTGCCCGGCGTCTTGGAGAGCCGCCGTCATATTGCTGCCGATGTACCCCGCTCCGCCGCAAACCAGTACCTTCATTGCAGCCTCAGCTCCTGGAGCCGATTCGCTGCTGGATTCGTTCCAGTATCCGCGCCGCCAATGCGTCGTCCGGACTGATCTCGATCCATTCCATCCTTGCCGCCTGGTCGGGATTTAACCGAAGTTCCTGCAAGCGGGCGGAACTCGTCGTAAACATTGCCGACGCCCGCGACATGGTGATCTCGTCGTTCTCGGGCAGCGAAAGCCGCCGGACTCTGACGGCGCAATCGACCCGGAGGCCGCCATCGGCTTCGGATACGTTTACTTCGGCTGTCCGCTGGATGCTGTGGATGTTGGACTGTGCGCCCTGATAGGCGGAGGCGTTGTCGCTTCGCCACAACTCGAAGAACTGCCCGCCGCGCAAGGGTCGGGTCTTCAGGTAGCCGGCATCGGCATCGGCCTTTTCTATCGTAAAATGCATGTCCGCCAGGACGTCTTCAGCGACCGACACTACCTGCGCCTTGTTGAGATTCGAAATGAGCAGCGGCTGCGGGGCGACCGCCTGCTGACGAGCACATCCTGAAACAGCCGCCAATACTCCCAACACTGCCAAATACCGCCATACAAGGTTCTGCATGATTTCACCTGCCTGTGAATTAATCGCTTCCTGCGGGTGATTATAGCGGGTCGCCGCTGCGCGACAAGAGGCAAGTTGCGTTTTTGCGTTTGGCGGGTCGGTTAAAGGAGCCGAGCTTCGGCAGCCGATAGTGTGCAGGGCGGGTTTAACCCCGTTTGCGAGAAAATATCGATGCCCTCGACACAATTGCAGACATTGCGAAGCAGATTAGGATCATCGCCGTTGAGCCGTGCGATAGATCGGTTCCTCAGCTATATGGAGCTGGAGGCGGGGCTTTCGGGCAACACTGTCCTGGCATACGGGCGCGACCTGCTGGTGTTTGCGGAGTTTTGCCGGTCGGAGGGGGTTGTCGACCTGCGTGACGTCGATCCGCGGGTCGTATACCGGTATCTGCGACATCTCAGCAGCCTTTCGAAGGCTGAGGCCTCGATCAACCGTGCGCTGGTGGCGGTTAAGATGCTGCTGCGGTTTGGGATGCTGGAAGGGCTGGTCAAGGACGACTTCACGGCGACGCTGGAAGGGCCCAAACTCTGGCAGCGGCTTCCATCGGTGGCGAGCAAGGACCAGGTTTTTCGGCTGCTGGATGCCCCGGCGCCGGAGGATCCGTATTACCGGCGCGACAAGGCGATCCTGGAGATGCTGTACGCGACCGGGTGCCGGGCGAGCGAGGTGGCGGGTCTGAAGGTGTCGTGCCTGAATCTTTCGATCGGCTATCTGCGGTGCTTCGGCAAGGGCAACAAGGAGCGGATTATCCCCATCGGGTCGGTTGCCATCGATATGACCAAGGCATATCTTGCCGAACTTCGCCCGCAGCTTGCCAAGCCGGTCAGCGGGGACTGGCTTTTTTTGTCGCGGACGGGGCGGCGGCTGGACAGGGTGGATATCTGGAGGCTTGTGAAGAGGTATGCGCTGCGGGCGGGGATGCCGGCGGGTCTGACGGTGCATACGCTGAGGCATTGCTTTGCGACGCATATGCTGTCGGGCGGGGCGGATTTGCGGAGTCTTCAGGAGATGTTGGGGCACGTAAGTATTGCTACGACACAGATTTACACGCACGTCGACCAGGACAGGCTAAAGAGCATCCATAAGCAGTTTCATCCTCGGGCGTGAGGATTAGCGGAGTTGGATTGTCGCCTTGCGAACCGAAAAGGCGTCCTGGCCTGAAAAGATCAGGTATACCGCTTTACCGTATTCGCTGATCCATTTTGTTGGGATAGTTGCGGATTCGCCGGGTCCGGTGTCCCATTTTTCAGTATAGAATGCGGTTGTCCAGGGTCCCCAGGGTTGGGGGGCGTCGTAGATTGCGAAGCCGCCTTCGAAGCGTGTGTCGGGGCGTTGTGGGGTGAAGTCGGGGTTTGTGGGGAGGACTTGCCACCAGAGGTATCGGTTGAGGGGTGCGTTGTAAGAGACGGAGGAGCGGTAGCAGGCGCCTTTGTGGGTGAAGACCGGGCCGCGCAGGTTGATGTCGCCGGACCAGACCGGTTGACCTTGGTCGTCGAGGCGGGTGAAGAATTCGTATGCGTTTCGCTGGGTGATCCTGTCTTTGGGGACGCGGGCGAGGTTCATGTGGTCGGAGGGGACATACGCGCTGTCGCTGTCAAACGAGTAGACATAGACATAGTTGTCGCGTGCGCCCTCGTAGTCTCTGCCGAAGTTGAGAAACGTGGGGCAGCCGAAGCCCTCAGCAAAGCGCCAGTCGGACCATTGCCATGTCTTGCCGTGATCGGCGGACCAGGCTAACTGCGAGTTTGCGGCGTTGCGAACGAGCATATAGAGGATGCCGTCGACGCAGAGCATGCCGCTTGCTTTCTTGCCGCGGTCGCCGTCGCCGATCTGCTCGCCGGTTTGGGAGCGGATGTTGACGCCGTTGAAGGATTTGGGGCTGCCGGTTATGCGGCAGAGTCCGAGGCTTAGCTTCTTTTCGACTTTGGGTTCGAAGCCCCAGCCGTCACCGTAGGCGGTGTAGAGTGCGTCGTCGTCTGCCCAGGTGATGGGCCAGTTGTCGCTTCCGTGGGCTTTGCGGATGATGGTGTCGATGGGGGCCCAGACGATGTTCTCAATAACCGGACTTGGCGGATACGGCGGCTGTTTGGCATCGGCTACGGCTGCGGCGATGG
>JAWLHD010000153.1:0-8511 GCA_041690555.1 Anaerohalosphaeraceae bacterium | reverse complement strand
ATCGGGGCTCCACCATTCTATCAAATCGCAGGACCGCTTGCTAATGCAGTTTTCGTTTTTTGGGCTATAGCCGCTCGGCTATATCGCTGCTCGTTGTACATGAGCGCCGCCGCATGAGCCCGTCACAAATCAACAAGTTGGCCAAGCCCTCGTTTTGCGGCGTTTTCAAAAGCGCGTGCGGCCGCCGCCAGGTCTTGAATCGCAAGGCCGACCGACTTAAACAGTGTAATCCCGCTCTCCGATGCCCGTCCCGATGATATGCCCGCCCCAATCTCACCTAATTCTGCGTGGATGTCAGACTCCTGTATAATGCCCTTCCTAATAGGGATGATGAGATCGCCAGTCTCGGCCAGTGCGGACGTGCGATGATCGACGACGAGCAGGGCACGCCGTACCGTTTCCGCGGGTATCTCCTGGACATCCGGTTTGTACGAACCGACGGCGTTGATGTGTGCGCCAGGCGCAAGATCCTTGTCTTCGAACACCGGCGTCTTCGATACGGTGGCCGTACAGACCACGTCGGCTGTCCGGAGCGCCTCCTGCGGTGCTGAAACGGCCGTGACCACAATGCCCAAGGACAGGCTCATCTCGGCAGCAAAAGCGACGGCGGTATCGACAACGGGGTCAAATACCAGAGCCTTTTGAATGGGTCTTACCGCACATACACCTTCCAGTTGGGTACGGCCCTGAACCCCGGCGCCGAAAATGGCGACAGTGGTGGCCTCGGGCCGGGCCAGCAAATCCGTCGCAGCCCCCGAGGCCGCCCCCGTACGCAGCGCCGTCAAGTATGTCCCATTGAGCAAGGCAATCGGGCTGCCCGTCTGTCCCTCAAACAGGCACACTAGCCCCTGGATGCGGGGTAACCCCGTTGCGGGATTGTTGTCGAACAGGTTGACAACTTTTAAACCGATCCGCCCGAACCGTTCGGCAAAGCAGGGCATAAACAGCGATGTGCCTGCGTGCGCAGAAATATCGATGTGCGTCCGCACGGGCATCGTTACACGTCCCGCGGACAATTCGGCAAAGGCCTCCTTCATCACGGCGACTGCCTCGCACATAGGCAATGCTTGGCGAATATCCTGTGCCGAGAGAATTCGAATCATGGTCTTGCTCATCATCTATTCCTGCGGCGTCCTGAGTATGCTTTGAATCTTGACTTCAGTCGCCATTGGCTACCTTTGTTCAATCTCGCTGCGATCTCCCTGGATGTCCTGGTCGCCGAGAGTCCGCCCAAGCCGGTACATCGCAACTCCCGCGGCAGGCTCCGCCCCACCCGGTCCATTGCCTCGATAACTTCGTCCAGTCCAACGACGGGATCATAGCCGGCCATCGCCATATTGGCACAGGCCAGCGCGTTGCCTGCGGCCATAACGTTTTTACCGAGACAGGGAACTTCCACCCGGTTGGCCACCGGGTCGCAGATCATACCAAGCGAATTCTGCAAGGCCATCGAAGCCGCAGCAGCAGCCTGCTCGACCCCGCCGCCGCCCAACGCTGCCAGTGCCGCCGCAGCCATGGCCGAGGCGGCACCGCACTCAGCCTGGCAGCCTGCCACCTCGGCTGAAAAGGTTGAGCCTCCCTTAATAAAGATCCCTATCAAGCCGCCCGCAAGCATAGCCCTCGCGGCGTCATCGTCGCCAAGTCCCAGCGCATCCGTGGCCGCCATAATGGAACCAGGCAGTGCACCACATGCCCCCGCCGTCGGCGCAGCTACAATCACACCCATCGCGCTCTTGACCTCCATCAGGGCTGTAACGTACAGGATTATCCGATTCAGGATGCCCGCATCGAGCAGGCTTCCTTCCTTCATACGTTCGGCAAAGCCGCCGCACTGGGAGCCAAGTATGCGATCCTCATAGTCCGTTCCCTTTAGCCCCTGTGCAAGCGACATCCTCATAACATCAACAATCTTGCGCATCCGCGTTAGTACATCCGCCTCAGTGAGGCCCCCGCGCACCGATTCGTACAACATCGCCAATTTCCATATAGGCGTGTCGCGTTGTCCCTTGTATAGTAACATCGCCTCGCATGTAGCAAATGGAACCTCCATACCTGCCCGCGACAATATGGGGACAACCGGTGACAGCCGTTTTACAGAGTGAACATCGTATGCACGATCGATCGCGGCCACTTCCGTTTCGTTTACAAAGTCCTCACCCCTGAACTCGACAAGCTGTCCGCCACCGGACGCGTGCACCAGAATCTCGTCGACTCGCGCCGTACTGGACAGCCGGTCGGCGATTGCCTGGGCCCCGCTGCCAACAAAGATCAGCGTCTCGGCGTAATCCCCCCCTATGGAGACACTGAATCCGTCGATTTCAACAACCTCAATGGCGCCGCCGCCCGTGGAAATAGCAGTCAACGTGTGCCGCTCAAATGGATTACCAAGCGTCAGGCGGTATGTGTTGGGATGCGCCAAACCAAAGTCCCCGATTTCAATGTGGACTTCAATACCTGCCTGACGTATCGCCTGGGCAGCATCGGGCAATCGTTCGTCCGTCGCTTCCCAGCCCATCAGCCCGCCGAACAGGCCCATATCCGAGCCATGACTTGCGTGCGTGGTAGCAAGGGCCCCCTGCCGATCGAATTCCACGTGTACCCGATCCATACCCTGATCCATCAGGTCGCGCGCCAGCCGGCCGATCCGCAGCGCCGCGGCACAGTGCGAACTGGACGGCCCCCGCATGACAGGTCCGATCACATCGTTAAAAATGCTTAAAGCCACATTGGTGCTCCACGGCGATGCATACCACCGGGTAATCGTAAACGCCGTCTAATCACTATTCTACCGTTCTTCTAAAAAATGCGTAATCTTTGCACCGGCACGACAACACAGTTTTTCCAGCAGCCGCCAAGTAGTCGCGTCAGAATTCAACGGTCCATTCTACGATTCCATTCTTGCCTCGTGTTAGCGTCAACCTCACGAGGTTCTTGTCAATCATTTCAATTCCGGCCTTTGTATTCTCATCGTCGACAGTCGCGGACTTCGCCTTGTAGCCGTTTGTTGCGATCACGACCACGTAGGGGTCGTCCCCTGTGATCCTGCTGATCCCTCGCAGAAGGTTACGCCCAGGCAGCCATTCAGTCCTGATAAGATCGATGTACCCCTGCATGACATGCCGATTCGTCGAAATAAACTGCGGATGGTCCGCAACCTGGTGGACGGACATCATGCGTGCTTCTGCCGGGCGCAGACGTTGTGTCAAACGCTCACGCCCGGTGAACTGACCCACAAAGGCGTCATTCCAGAAATCATAAATGTAGTACTTCGCGCTCGGGTCCAATCCAATCGCGCACTCAGCCGTGTCGCCGGCAAGTGCAACTTCGATATCCATTTCCTCTTCAGCGCTCGGATTATAGAAGGTCAACTGATGCCAAGTCGGAGATACCTCGAAGTCATAGATACTCGGATACTTCCGGGTCAAGCCATCAACCGGTCTGGCGCTCTTTGGGGCATTGTGGAAAGGGTAGATGCGTGTCAGGTCGTGTATAATCTCCTCCGACAACTGAGAGAAGCTGTTGGCCAGCAGCAGGCGCCCCGTGGTCACATAGGACATCGTGAACAGGCTGCGCACCGCGTCCCGATCATCACGAAGGCGCCAAACATTCTTCGAATCAGTGTCATAATTAACAACAACGCGGTTCTTGTACCAGCGGAGGCCGCAGCGCGTCACGACATCGGGCGAGATACGAGCAGTATCGTTCTCCGTTCTTTGCGAGGCGACGAGTCCCAACGTGATGTCCGAACCCCGCTCCAGGTTGCGCTCGTGTACATAGCACTCCGGGCCCAATCCTTCCTGGGCCAGTTGGAATATGTTCCGGTAAGCGCTGGCCGTGGTGGCATAGGCATCGTTAAACCCGCCGGCGGCTACCCAGCCCGTGGCGGGATAGTCAAACATCAGCCCTTTGATTCCGCCGGCGCGATAGGCCGCATAAACCTGCCCCATGTGTGCCATGAAACCCGGATCCGTGTAGTCATAACCCCACAAGCGGAAGTTCTTCAGCCAGGCGTTGCCCCAGAACTCGTCATCGTCCAGGGGACGCTTGTAAGCTTCGTTCCTCCAAGCCGTGGGACTGTTGAAAAGCATGTGTTCAGGAAATGCAAAGGCGTAATCTTCGGATCGGAAACCGGTCTGGCAATACGTCAGCGGAATGCCGCCTCGCTCGTTGACAGCCTTGCCCCACTTCTCCGACGTTTCGTAGGGCGTCTTGTAGGTACCGCCGGTGAAATCGCCCAGGTTCGTGCTCCCATGCTTCTGGAAATGCTCATCGTCCCACCAGCCCTGTTGATTGCTCTTGCTATAACAATCCGGGACCAGGCGCACCGCCGCCCGTGAAAACTTCAGGAAACCGGATCGACGGATGTTCTCCATCTCCGCCACCGCGCCAACCGTATCATTTGTCGCCTTGCCGCCGCCATATCCCGCATGGTGCGCGTACCACAGGCAAACTGTGGGAAAATCATACATGTTCAACTCGATTTTTTGTGCCGCCCGGATGGCCCGGCCGTACTGCTCAAGATTCTCGAAGGGATTCCTGGTTATGAAGTCCACGTAGAACCGATCGTCGGGCAGATAGCGAACTCCGGGATCGACTCGCTTGCCCACCGGATCCTCAGCGTACAGAAGGCCCGTCATTTCTCGTCGAGGCCTCGGGCAGGCGTTGACGGGTTTCAGTTGCCCGTCCAACAAGGGCACGAGTCCTTTGCGCAGCCACACCTCGTTCACGATGGTTTCAAGATTGTCCGTTCTGCTTTCGAATCGGATCCGCATCCTGCCGGACTCGTAGACCTCCCGGGGCACGCAAAGTTCAACCTGCTGAGGGTCTTCCTTTCTCTTATTGCTCCACATCGGCACTGTTTGCGCATCCAGCAGAACATGCTTCTTCGCTCCATTTCCACTGTCCACAATAACTGACTGGATGTGCTCATGCCTGTCCGTGTGCCACCAGGAGAAACCCAGGTAGTACACGGAATCCGCGTCCAGATCGGCGGCCTCGAGATGGACGCCTTCCCTGCCGACGGTCGCCGTGGCAAATTCATCGCCCCACAGCGCGCGGTAGCTGAAAGCGCGTCTCCCCGAGCTCTGCTTCAGGCTCAAAGATTCACCGCTCGAACCGGTGACGGCTGTGTTTTCGGGCAAGTTGAGATAGCAAACCAGCGATCGAGTGCCGTCTCGATCTGCCGCCAATTCAATCTGGCGAGGCTGGCTGATCGTGGTGAACTTCTCAAAATCGTGATAGGTCAGCCCCCCCATCACCAATGAACGTCTTGTCTGCCCCTCGCCGAAGGTCATCAGGACGTTGTTGCGTGAATGAATGTAATTGCCCTGATGCACGGGCGTATATGCTCGTGGCCCCCACTCAAGGGGTTCCCCGCCGCCGTAGCCATCGACCAGTCGAAAGTTGCGGCCCATGTTGAATTCACTAAACACAGTCCCTTGCGACAATGGCTTGATGGATTTCAGTTGTACCGCGTGAGCAGTCCTGTTCTCGATTCCGCCTTGCAGGACGATACAGCTTCTGTCTTTGTAGATGGTTACTTGGAACAGCAGCGTTATCTGTTCCGGCCTACCGCTTTCAATGAAGATCGCCTTGCCCTCGCCCAGTTCATCCGATACAGACTTGCTTCGCCAGCGATGCTCAAGACCAAGCATCGTTGTCGTGAGTTCATTGGCCTGAAACGTACCGTCCTTAATGCACACAGAGTGATCCCGCCTGTCAATGGCTGCATAGCGCCCGTTGGAAAGGTCGTACTCGAACCGGACCACGCTGTTCTCTATTGCCAGTGTGTCACCTGACTGAACGACCGTGACTTCCGCGTGGCCGACTCCGCAGAAGGAAGCAAACAAAACAAGAAGAGCCAGCCATTTGCACTTCACTATGGATGACGGGCACTGATTCTGCATCACCCTGTTTCTCCTGTATGCATGTATTTCTCCGGCCATCTCGATGAACAAAAGGAATCAGGCGGCTGATGGTTGTAGGATCCTGCAGTGTGTATTTCTGTAATGATCATATGCTCGCCTCACCATTCTTGGGCAGTCCCTTTGTCAGCAGTTCTTGTTTCAGATATTTCGTTCCGTCAGGTACGGCAACCCTTTGCCTTGCATGGCTGGCAGTCTTTATGGCAGATTCATAGAAACTTTTGATATTCTCTACTGATGTGTCGGCCTGAATATGATGCGCCGGCGCAAGGATATAGCCTCCGCCTTTGCCTAATTCAATAATCAGTTCATTCACCGCTTTTTGGACATCTCCCGCCGAACCGTAAGGTAACGTGTTCTGGATGCACAGCCCGCCAAAAAGTGCCAGCCGTTTGCCATAACGTCTTTTTGTCTCAAAGGGATCCATCGCCATCGGCTGTAAGGGGTTCAGCACGTCCAATCCTATTTCAATCATGTCATCAAGGATATCAGTACATTGCCCGCAACTATGGTAGGCGATCTTTATTCTGGGATTGGCCTTCCTGCACTCTGCAAAGAGTTGGGCATAACGCCCTTTGAAGAACTTTCTCCACATATCAAGAGAAATCATCATGCCTGTCTGCATTGCCACGTCATCACCGAACCAAATCATATCCGCACCAAGTTCGATGTACTTCCTGGCAGCCTTGAGCGGGAACTGCATAACTTTGTCCATCAGCAATTCGGCATACCCCGGCCTCAGAACCATGTCCGTCAGGAAAGCATGCAACCCTCGCAGGTACCAGCAGGCTTCGAAAATGCTGATCTGTGATGAACCGATCATCCACTTTTTATGACCGTAAAGTTCCTTTTTTCTGCGAAAATCGTCATATTGAGACTCCTCACATGGATCGGGAATCTCAAACGAATCCAGTTTGTCCAAATCGCCGGCAAGCGGGTGTTCAGCGATCTCAGTATAGACGCCGGAGTTATTCTTTATATATCGCCACCTGATTCCCCATACGTCGGTATATTCCGGCTCGGGCTTCCCGTTAAAGCTCATTTCCAGTCCGGCGCAAGACTTAACCATATCGTTGCCTAAGGCCGCCCCTGTATCCAACTCGGAAACATTGAATTGGCGTCTCAGTCGTCGCTCTATTTCAGGCACGAATGATGCAAAAACCGGAGTCCTGTCCGGCTGCTCGAAACTCAGAGCAATCTGGACACGTTCCCTTGAATTCATAGTAATACTCGCCACAAGTCTTAAATAGTCCGTGTTGTCTCTGATGTATTATTGCGGTTTGCGGATACTCAAACAACCCCATTTCCCGCAAAACACCCGCCAATTTGCGAAAAAGTTCATTGCCTTTGCGCTCGTGGCCGACTAAAATGTGCTTCATTCGACAAAGGGTGAGACGATGCAAGCGCCTAAAGTCATACTGCATATTGACACCTCGCGCGCGTGTGGTCGGGGGATACTTCGGGGCGTCAGCAAGTACTGCCGCCTGTTCAGTCACTGGCGGTTATCCCAGAGTATGCCGCATTATTTTACTGCAACCAGTCAAAGTCAAAATCTCCGTTTACCTGAAGACTGGTTGGCAGATGGTTTTATCATTGGCAGTGGTGAAATCCCCGAAGGCATCAGGCAACTCGGGATTCCCACAATCGGTATTGACATACGGCAACCGATTGCGGGCATGCCAAATATCTTCGGCAACGCGCAGGCTATAGCTGACATGGCACTGAACCATTTCATGGATCACGGCTTTACACAGTTGGCCTACTGCGAATTTGAAGGCATTTCTTGGGCAGTCGAACGGGGGAGATGTTTCGCTGGACACGCCAGGGAAAAGGGCTTCAGCATTGCAAAACATGAAGTAAAGACTTCAGAAGGCCATTTCATCCGGGATGACGAAATCGCTGCGATTACGACCTGGCTAAATGGGCTGCCTCATCCGTTAGGCTTGTTGGCATGCAACGATGATTGCGCTAAACTGGTTAGCGCTGCCTGCGAATCGGAAGGCATTGATGTGCCGAAAGATGTCGCAATTTTGGGGGTCGATGATGACGAGTTGGTCTGCCTGCCAAACAATCCGCCACTTTCCAGCATTGCCCTTGATTTTGAAACGGCAGGTTTCGAAGCCGCCCGTTTATTGGATAAGATTATCAAGGGGCAGGAGAAATCCGCTTCGCAACGGATTATCCTGCAACCAACCCACATTAAGGTCCGCCGATCAACGGATACCTTCGCCGTAACTGATACTGAGGTTCAATCAGCATTGAGGTTTATCGGCAATCACTCGCACGAATCGATCAGAGTGCCCGATGTGGTGGAGGCAACCACGCTTTCGCGACGTGTATTGGAATACCGATTCCAGACAGTCTTGGGCCGGTCGATCAATAAAGTCATACGGGCTAAGCGGGCAGAGCGGATATCACAATTGCTCATTGAAACAAACTTGACTGTCTCACAAATTGCTTATGAACTCGGGTTTACCGATATCGAGCATATCAGCCGCTATTTCAGGAGTGAAAAGGGCATAAGTCCTTCCGCATTTCGGAAGGAATACAGACAATACAGTCGTTAACTGCCCGCCACCTGCAAATG
>JAWLHD010000152.1:0-8585 GCA_041690555.1 Anaerohalosphaeraceae bacterium | reverse complement strand
TTGTGCTGTCTTGCGCGTCGAAGCTCAGTTTGCAACGTCCTTCAGCATCGGTGCGGCCTGCGACACCATCGGGCAGCATTATAATATCGACTCCTCCCAACGGCAATCCTGCGGCGTTCCTGGCGGTTACGATGAATTCCGGCAGCCTGCTCAGAAAGACCTCGATTCGCCGGGTCGGTTCATCGTCCACAATAACTGTCTTGTCTGTATACAGCGTATCATAGCCCGGAGCGTTGACACTGGACATGAGGTACTTGCCCGGAGCCACTGGGAACCGCACGCAACCTGATTCGTCAGTACTGCCGACCTGATCGGTCAGCGAACGGATATGTCCGTGTGTCTCGGGATACTGCTGCGCCACGCAGAAGAAGACAGTCGCATCTTTGATCGCATTGCCCGTTTGCCTGTCGGCGACGTTCACCTCGACGAATCGGGGCGCAACAACTTCCAGCACCACTTCTCCGGTGGTCTGGCCGGTGACAAGATGAGCCCTGGGGGAAGCGACCCTTGTCCGATCGTGCCGATCTTCAGGCGCAAGGTCGACAAGATATAAGCCACCTGCAAGGCCTGAGAAGCGAAACGTACCATCGTGGTTTGAGACTGCAATGAGCGGCTCGGGCGAATACCCCCGCATTTCGCACACCTGCACACGAACGCCGCTTATCGGCTGTTGGCTTTCTTTGTCCACCACGCGCCCGGTGATGCTGCCCCCAACCGTCATGGCTATTTGTATGTCGTGCCGACCCGCCTGGTACTGCCCCGTAATCCGTGAAGGTTCGCCGGTCAGGAGCCTGGCGTATCCGGGGGCCTCCACCAGGAACTCCGCCCTGGCGTCCACAGGCACATTTGTGAATTCAAACGCACCTGCAGCATCGGTTTGTACAGTCAACCAGTCAAACACTGTTGTCTTGCCCGCGTCCGCCTGGGTCCCTTGCACGCCCTTGATCAGGAATGCTCTGACCACCGCACCCGCTATGCCCTTGCCTTTACCGTCGACGATTTGGCCTGCAAGCCTGCCATGCCTCCCCAATGTGATCGCCGTCGCTACATTCTCTTTGAGGTTCCACTCATCCCAACCCATCGACAACCCGGCCTGCACAGCGAGAATGACACCCTTGAGGCGGTCGGACCCGTCCGAGCGCGGCGCGGTGAATTCGAAAGTCCCGTCGGCGTCGGCATTTATCCGCCTTATTAAACGCCGGTCATAGCCCACGCCCGTTTTGTCAAGCCCGTACTCATAGAAGAATACAAAGGCTCCGCCGATCCCTCTGCCGGTTTCGTCAATCACCCGCCCGGAGAATCTCACCGCATCGTCGTCGCTGGCCCACACCATTGTCCCACACATCACCACCACCGCAGTGTACAGGGAATGCCGCGTCAGTTTCTGCATGTCCATGGTCTTGCCTCCAAATAATGCCTGCTGCAAAAATCATATTATAAAGACCTTTAGCTGCAAAATCAAGCACGATTGCATTTTTGGGCATCCAAACACGCGGTTGACAATAACTCGCGGATGGTTAATCTATGCAGGTGTACTCGTACCATGCAAAGGTCAGGAAGACAAATAATGATTAACAACGTGAATAATGCATATATTGAAACGATTGCGGCGGAGTTGTCGATTCGGCCGGGACAGGTCGGTGCTACGGCCGCCCTGCTGGCGGACGGGGCTACAGTGCCGTTTATTTCGCGGTACCGCAAGGAGGCTACGGGTCTGCTTGACGAGGTTGCGGTTACGAGGATTCGCGACCGGCTTACACAACTGGCGGATCTGGACGCCCGGCGTGAGGCGATTCTCAAGTCGCTGGAAGAGCGGAATCTGCTCACGGATGAGTTGAGGGAGAGACTCGGCGCAGCACAGTCGATGACTGAGTTGGAAGACATTTACCTGCCGTTCCGTCCGAAGCGGCGGACGCGCGCGACCGTCGCCAGGGAAAAGGGGCTGGAGCCGTTGGCGGAACTGATATTTGCACAGGATCGGCAAACCGATCCCGATAAGGAGGCGCTGGCGTTCGTCGATGTGGAAAAAGGCGTCGAATCGACCGCCGATGCGCTTGCGGGAGCGTGTGATATTATCGCTGAATGGGTCAACGAGAACATCGACGCACGCAACGCGATCCGCAGATTGTATCTTGACGAGGGGGCTTTTGTCAGCAAAGTTATAACCGGTAAGGAAGCCGCGGGGGTCAAGTTCAAGGATTACTATGACTGGACCGAGCCCGTGCGTACTGCGCCATCGCACCGCGTGCTGGCGATGCGGCGAGGCGAGAAGGAGGGCTTTCTGCTGCTGCGGGTTACTGCCCCGGAGGAGAAGGCAATGGATATCCTGCGGCGGATGTTCGTGAAGAACGACTCATCGGCCGGCAGGCTGGCTGAGGCCGCGTGCGCCGACGGTTATAAACGTCTGCTTTCGCCGTCGATGGAGACGGAGGTGCGGTTAGGCACGAAGCAGGCCGCGGACGAGGAGGCGGTGAGGGTGTTTGCCGAGAACCTGCGGCAACTACTGCTTGCTTCGCCGCTTGGCGAGAAGAACGTGATGGCTGTTGATCCCGGCTTCCGCACGGGCTGTAAACTTGTCTGTCTGGACCGCCAGGGCAAACTGCTGTTCACTGATGTCATATATCCGCACCAGGGCGAGCGACAGGCACAATCCGACGGAATCAAGGTTGCCGCCCTGTGCCAGCGATTCGAGATCGAGGCCATCGCCGTCGGCAACGGCACGGCGGGTCGAGAGACCGAGGCGTTTCTGCGGACGTTGGGTCTGCCGTCTTCGATTGCCATAGTGATGGTGAACGAAAGCGGCGCTTCGATCTACTCGGCCTCGGACGCCGCGAGGGAGGAGTTCCCGGACCATGATCTCACGGTGCGCGGCGCCGTGAGCATCGGGCGGCGGCTCATGGATCCGCTGGCGGAGCTTGTGAAGATCGATCCCAAGTCAATTGGAGTGGGTCAGTACCAGCACGACGTGGATCAGACTCTGCTCAAGCAGGGCCTCGACGACGTGGTTGTCAGTTGCGTCAACTCGGTCGGTGTTGAGGTCAATACGGCAAGCAAGCAACTGCTCACTTACGTGTCGGGTCTGGGTCCGCAGTTGGCGCGCAACATTGTCGAGCATCGCAATACTAATGGTCCCTTCAGGTCGCGACAGGAACTCCTCGGCGTGCAGCGATTGGGCGCAAAGGCGTTCGAGCAGGCGGCTGGATTTTTGAGGATTCGGGGTGCGGCGAATCCTCTGGACGCCAGCGCGGTGCACCCTGAGCGGTATGGGCTTGTCGATCGGATGGCCGCCGACCTGGCGTGCAGTGTTGGCGACCTCATTAAGGATGACGCCCGACGCAGGAAGATCGATCTTAAGAAGTACGTTGGCGATGATGTCGGACTGCCCACTCTCAACGACATTCTTGCCGAGCTTGCCAAGCCGGGACGCGATCCTCGCGAGAAGTTCGAAGTCTTTCAGTTTGCCGACGGAATCGATTCCATCGAAAAGCTCTCGGTTGGGATGAAGCTGCCGGGCATCGTAACCAATATCACCAAGTTCGGCGCATTCGTGGATATTGGCGTCCACCAGGACGGCCTTGTGCACATCAGCCAGTTGGCCAGCCGCTATGTCAAGGACCCTGCCGACGTGGTGAAGGTTCAGCAGAAAGTTATGGTTACCGTGCTGGAAGTCGACATTGAACGGAAGCGGATCGCATTGTCGATGAAAGAGCCGGCGTCTGAAGAAAGCAAAACGGCGCCTGCAGTCGGCCCAAAACGCACGGCCGGCGACAAACGTCCAAGACCAACCGAGCCTCGCCCGAAACAAAAACAGAAGCAGAGCCAGAAACCGCCGCCCAAAAAGGACGAGCCGTTCGGCATGAGGCTTTTCGACAACAGCAACTTCAGCAAGAACTAAGTATCGACAGACGCGTGCTGCACATGTTCAGCGGCGTTTGCGATATGCGGCGGCGCCCGCCGCGATGAAGCGAGAATCATCGCTGAGTAAATCGCCTGTCTTTATGTCGATCTGGCTGCGCGTTATCGCGACGCCATAGATACCTGCCTCTTCGGCCGTGGGGAGGTCGGGATTGCGATTGTGCTCCAGCGGACACCAGACATTTCGTCGAAATGTGAATGTCTCGGCGGCGGTGCCCGGGCCGACATTAACGAAGACGGACACACGCGAGTCGTACACGATGACGTTATCTTCAAAAACGCCGCCGCTGCAGGCTTGAAAACGCTTATCAGCCGTCTCCTGCAGTATTCTCGCCACCCATTTTTCGGGCAGTATGATCGTATTGTGGTGAACGTGCCCGCCGTCGCTGGTTACCCATGCGACAGGGGCTATGCCGCCGATGAAGCGATTGCCGGCGATCGTGATGTCCTTTGCTTCGCAGTCACCAACGCGCGGCCGGAAGAAGGCCAGCCCCGTACTGCCCCCGCAGTTGATGGCACGATGGCCCACGTCCTTGAACAGGGATCGCTCAACAAGCACGCCGCGGCTGCCGCCCTTCATCTGCACCGCATTGGACTGCTCAAAACCTTCACGACCTATGAATACACATCCGGTTACCAGGCCGTCATGGCAGCCCACCATGTCGATCGCCGAACCGCCCCAGGCTTCGAAGCGACAGTTGCGCACGATGAACCGGTCGACGCCGGACATCTTCAGGGCATCGTGATTTCCGCGCGGACCCGTCTCGAGAACGGTCACGTTGTCCACGATGATTCCCACCGAAGGCGTATCGAAAGTGCCCCCGTCATCGATATTGATCCCGTTGGCGGCGTAACCCTTCACCACCAGGTCAGCCAGCGTCACCCAATTGCAGTCGGCCAGATGTATCGCCTGCCCACCGCCTCCCGTGAACACGGGCCGTTGCGTCGCATCGGCGCCCTTTATCACAATCGGCCGCTCCTTCGTACCGGAAAGCGCCGCGATATGCAACCCGCCGCTGTATTTAGCGGGCAGCAGCAGGATCTGATCGCCCGGTTGCGCTGTTCTGACAGCCGCGCGCAACTCGTCGCTGTTCCGCACCGTCCGGTCGGCGGCCACCGCAAAAGCGGGTATTGAAAAAAGGACCACAACTGAACACATCAGTCTTCTTCTCATTGCACTTTCCTCCGTAACTCAACCGGGATTGATGTCTTGAACCCTTCCTGCAGCAAGGGACGCTGTGCTGTTGGCGGGCTCATGAGCAAGGCGCCAATGTCGAAAGGTTCGCCCCTGCGGTTGCCCTCGAAGTCGTATTCAGGGGCATATGCGGTATCAGCACGCCCCGCGAGGCTTGAGCCGGCACGCGGACGGAGATCGACCGCCGACCAGAATGCGTTTTCCAGGGTACCGCCAGCCAGAAAGCGGCGGCCGTCCAGACTGGCGCCAATAAGGCTGCCGGAAACAACGTTGCTGCTGACCGCGGCTGTATCGAGACCCGCCGCATCGATTGCCGTGCGGCTGTCGCAGTAGATCGCATTATTTGCAAACACCATCGCCTTCGCTCCGCTCCAGCGGATTCGTACGCCGCGAGGATGGTTGAGTATAGTGTTGTTGACGATCCGGACGTTTCGCACATGGGGCACCGCGGCGTGCGGTGCGGCGGTAATGCCGGTTACCGTACAGTCGACTATTATGTTATTGCGAATCACCGCGTCGGAGACGACCTGTATACCTTCCCCCGCGCGCATGATCAGGTTGCCTTCCACGACATTGACGCCCTTGCCACCGCCGTAGACGAAGATACCTGGATACTGCGTGCCGATGGTTGTGTCGTGGATGACGTTGTCGCGGACGATATTGCCCCACGAGCCGAACTTGATCTCGATGCCATCGTTGCCGCCGCCGCTGGTGCTCCTGGTGTGATGGATCCAGTTGCCTTCTATAAGTGTGTTTGTTGTTATGTACCTGCCGTCATGCGAGCCGATGTACATGCCTTCGCCTTCCGTCGGGCGGCGGGTGCTCAGGCCTGTGTGGTGGATGTGGTTGCGGCGGATGATGAACGCATCGCACGAGCCGCTGTTCATCGTGAGCGCATTGTTGCCCGTCCCGCGGATCTCGCAATCCTCGATCGTCACGTGGTCGCCCCGGATGAACCGCACCCCGCAACTGCCCCCGGCAAACACGATCCCCCGCACCGCCATGTACGAACAATCCACGAACTCACTATTATTATGCCGGTCCATATCCTCCGCCGGCCGAGTCAATACCGGCCGGGCCCCCGCCGCCGCACGGATCACAATCGGCGCCTCCGCCGTCCCCTTCACCGTCACCGCCCGCCGCCCAGTCTGAGAATAAACCCCGTCCCGCAAAACCAGTTCATCCCCGGCCTTCAGCGAGTTCGCCGCCCGCTCAAACACCTCATCCCCGCTGAATTCCCCCGGCCCAATCTCCAATACGGCGCCCCCTGCGGCTCCAAGGATACCATACAAGATGCCAAACATAAACAAATGCTTGTGCCACATAGGAAAACGCGTTAGCATAACATGCCTCCTACTTATGGGATTGTATGGTGTTCCACACGAGCGCCCACTATGAACCCAATCTGTTTTCCACCCATCTCCCAAAACCACGGGCTTTTGTCCCTCTTTATCAGCCGTTGCAGCACCTCAAACTGCAGTTTTCCCTCTGCGCTGTGTACCTGTCCAACGACAAGAGTAGCAGGATAGATGTAGGGGTTGCCGCTCAAGAACGCAATCCTGTCTTCATAGGGAGATATCCGTAAGTCCCAGATTCCCCGCTCGGCAAAGTCATTCAGCAGAAGGCTATCCCAGGGATCGATCTGACAAATATGATGTTGGCTACCTCTTACGACAAACCACGAGTTGTTCGGGCTCCAGGCACGGGATGTGGCATTTGGGTATGGCAATACCCCAGCCTGTTCGCCAAGTGCCATCATCTTTGTAGTCAGGTCGTCAAACTGTCCCGACTCTCTTTCATACAGATACAACGAGACAATGCTCTTATGATAGGCTTGGATCAAGCAACGACTGCTGTCATCAGACCACCAGCAAAAACTGAGGCGGAAGTTTCCCTGCATGGCATGGTTCAGATGGGTTTGCTCTGGGTCAATCGCCTGCACGGCCAAACCTTTCAGACGGCAGAACTGTCGTCCGTCCGGAGAAATTGCGTTGGCGCCTGGACTGTATGCCGAGTACACTTCTTTGCCCTGATTATCCCCCGGCGCAAAAACCCGTGCCGACGCTCGCCGCTTCGCAGTATTTCCACTGAGCACATAGATCAGGTCGCCACTTTCAACCCAGCGATAGTCAGTAACCTCGCTATCCACGAACGATGGTGTTCCAGATTCGATTGCCACCTCGTACAAGCTCCTTTTTACACAATAAGCAATACTGCTGCTATCCAAGGACCAGCGCATCGTCGGATACTGATAACTCACTTGCCCTTTCCCTTCCCGCAGCACAGGTAATTCGAGAATCCGCCCGCCTCCAAGTTTGCGAACCCTGATTTTTACCTCGCGCCGTAAGCAGACAGGCTCGACAGGTACCGGTATTTGCACGGACTTGGCGCTGATTGATGCGACATATTGCTTATTCGGAGACGGTGTGAAAGCGCCATCCCACTGAACGGTCATTCCACCAGAATAGACCAGAAGTGCTGCGAGAATAAGAATACCAATAAGCACGCCTGCAATGCGCAACGAACGTCTGTTCATAGTAGTCACTTCGCAAATATATTTAGCCCGCCTTCAGAACTCGTTTGCTCGACATTCGCGCACCACCTTCTCCAGTGCGGCCTTGACGCGGCCAAAGACCTCCGCCCAGTTGCCCCGCTGCTTCTGGCGGAAGAGGCGCATGGACGGGTACCACAGGCTGTCGTCGCGGTCCGTCAGCCACCGCCAGTCCGCGATAAAAGGCAGGACAACCCACACTGGTTTGGCCATGGCGCCGGCCAGGTGCGCAGCGGCGGTGTCGACGGTGATCACGAGGTCGAGATTGATCATGACGGCTGCGAGATCAGAAAGGTCCATCAATTCGTCGGCAAGGTCGACGATGCGATTTGCTTCGCCAAATTGCGTCAACTGTGCTGCGGCGGGACCCTTTTGCAGGCTGTACACCTGCACGCCATCCAACTCGCTGAGGGGCACGAACAACTCAACCGAACACGAACGTTCAGCATCGCGTCCGTGGGCAGGCGAACCCGCCCAGACTATGCCGATCCTCAAGGCTTCTCCCCGCAGTCTTGACCACCAGGCGCGCGACTTGTCGACATCCGCAAACACGTACGGCACCCTCGCGGGGATCGTCCCAATATGCGTTCCGAATAACTGCGGAAAGTCAAGCGGAGACGCAACCCAGTCGAAGTGCCCGGCGGGCGGCTGCTGTCCAGCGGCAATCAATTCGTCAATCCCCTGGCAATCCCGAAACAACTCGTACAGTTCCGACGGCGCCTCAAGTATGACATCGCCGCCGCAATCCTTTACCATGGGGAGGTATCGCACGAACTGGATGTTGTCGCCGAGTCCCTGCTCGTAATGCACGAGGAGTCTTTTGCCGTCAAATCGCCGTCCATCCCATCGCGGGAGGTTCAGTTGGCGCGGGTAGGTTACAATACCGAGCCGCTTGTCATGCCGCCATGCATATTCGCGCCAGCC
>JAWLHD010000151.1:0-8619 GCA_041690555.1 Anaerohalosphaeraceae bacterium | reverse complement strand
TGCCTTTTTGATGCCTGCATACTTCTACTATCAGGCCGACGCGCGGCCTGTTTAGAGGAAGCACTTAGAAGTTCGTGTCATTGACAAGGAACGAGTCGGAAACGCCGACCGGAACGTTCGTGTTGTTGTGACCTGCAGCGCGCGAGACAGGACCACCCTGGCGAATGTGGTTGGCAGTCTGCGGCGTATAAATGGCATCGTGCTTTATGCCAACATCAGTCCGCTTCTCATAGGAGTTGTGCCCATCGGCAAACAGCACGTTCTGGCCCTCGCGGCCGTGAGGCTGCGCGTTGGCAATGAGCAGTCGCCATTTTTCGATAGTAACGGCCGGATTTGTCCAGTCATCCGAAAGAAAGCCTACACGGCCTTCCCAGTTCATGGCATCCGCCGGTGTTCCGTCGCCAGCAAAGCCCGGCAGCTTCGGGTCGTGCCATGGGTTCTTGTCTGCCATGACCGCAAATGATGCCGACTTCGTCGCGCTGGCGGCATGGGTACTGTACGGATGCTGAATTGAATAACTTACACAGTTCACCGGACCAGTGTCAGCAATAGCCGCAACGCCATGGTGTCCAAAATCCCACATCTCGGTAATGTCGGGCGTAAGCGCCGGATCGCCGCTTCTGCCGTCGTACACTGTCTGAGCGCTTCCCGGGCACACAAAACTTTTGGGGCTCACGTCCGCTTCTCTCACCAGCAGATACAGGCTTGCACCAACGCTGGCGCCGCCGGCCCACGAGGCGCGCGGCTTGGCGGGGTTGTTGAACCCGCCCGTTGCGTTAGTGACGTTGTTGTTTGCAGCCCTGACCTGCCCAAAACCCGCCACTGTGTACTGGTCTTCGTAATCATGGGCATAGACCGTCTGGGCCGTGCCGAGGCCCTTCAGGTTCGTGCCGCAGACTACGCGCTGGGCGATCTTCTTGACTTTGCTCAAGGCGGGCATCAAGATCGCCAGCAACATGGCTATGATCGCAATCACGACCAATAGCTCGATTAGTGTGAACCCTCTCTTTTTCATCTTCTGTCTCCTTTCGTAGACACGTTTTGGAAATTTGCCCTTCAAGCCGGCTCCGACAGAACGCGCGCTTAAAGATAAATGCTGATGCCGGACCCTTCACAAGGGATCGGTAAGTCTTGAGCAAATCTCCGCTAAACAGTTTTTCAGCCGGAGCGCGGCTGCCTTCACGCTATAAGACCTGACTATACGATTGCACCCTGCCACAAAAACTTGTATAGTGGAACACCTGCATGAAGGACCGAAAGGCGGGCTGGAAGAAATGGAAAAAGATATATGATAGCATGAACTATAACGTTTTTAAGACCGAGCCTGCCTCAGACCTCCGTTCTTATTATTTCCACATTTGTAATTTACCACAAGTCGCAACGACTGTCAATAAGAATCGCTGAATTTTTTACAGGACCCCCTCATTTTCCCTCACTTGCCCTCCTTGCCGCATGGCGAACTATGTCTGCCAGGCATTTTCAGGGTATCATTGAGACTCTTGTAAAGGTATTTGAAACCGGCCGGTGCTCAGTGTATCATTGCCGTTGCAGTGCGCTGCCCTGATATCCGAAGAATTGGCGGTCGCGCAACAAGGAAAACATGTGATACCGAGGCTTTTTATGGATATTGCAACCAACCAACGCTACACTGAGGTGAGTAAACGCCTAAGCCGGTGCAAACAACAGCATCTTCTGGCTTTTTATGACCAGTTAGATGAGAGGCGGCAGGAGAAGCTGGTTAAGCAAATCGACCAATTGGATTTCGATACAATTGATCAGTGGGTTGACAGACACGTCAAGTCTGAAACAGCAGTTGAGATCCCTGAACAAATCATGCCTGCACCATATTATCCTGCCAGGCCATCAACTTCTCTCAAGAGGAAGTATCAGGAAGCTGTGAGATTGGGGCGTCAACTGATCGCCGGCGGCAAGGTAGCTGGTTTTGTGGTGGCGGGGGGGCAGGGCACCCGTTTGGGTTTTGACGGACCAAAAGGAGACTTTCCGACAAGCCCAATACTGAACAAGACCCTGTTCAGGCTCTTTGCCGAAGCCATCCTGGCCACAGGCAGGAAATACGGCGTCAACCCGGCCTGGTACATCATGACCAGCCCGCAGAATCATGAGGCAACGATCGAGGTTTTCGAATCAAATGGCTTCTACGGTCTGAGCAGGTCTGACGTCTTCCTATTTCAGCAGGGGACCAATCCGAATTTCTCATTTGACGGAAAGATCCTCATGTCCGACAAAGACACAATTTCCACAAGTCCCGACGGCCATGGCGGCAGTCTCAAGGCCCTTTACAAGAGTGGTGCAATCGAGGATATGAAAAAACACGGTGTTGAGTATATCAGCTATTGGCAGGTCGACAACCCGCTGATCAACATATTTGACCCGTTGTTCATCGGCTTGCACGCGGCGGATGAGGCAGAGATGTCCTCAAAAGCCCTCATAAAGGCCCATCCAAATGAAAAGGTCGGCAATTTCTGCCTTGCCAACGATCGCATAAATGTCATCGAATACAGCGATTTGACTGACGAGCAGGTTAACCGGCGTAACCCCGACGGCTCGCTGGTGTTTGAACTCGGCTCTATCGCAATCCACATAATCAACCGCCTCTTCGTCGAGAAGCTCAATGCGCAGGGCTTCGCACTCCCGATTCACCGGGCAGTCAAAAAGATACCGCATGTCGACCAGGCAGGTAATCTCGTGCAGCCCGAGAAGCCCAATGGCATCAAACTGGAAACTTTTATCTTTGATGCATTGCCCTTGGCTGAGCGGTCCATGATTCTCGAGACGCTGCGCCAGGAGGAGTTTGCGCCGGTTAAGAATGCCTCCGGCGACGACAGCCCGGACGTGACCCGCAGGATGATGATCGAACGGGCCGCTTCATGGATTGAAGCTGCCGGCGTCAAGGTCCCCAGGAAAGACGACGGCTCCCCTGACTGCGTGCTCGAAATCGCTCCCAGCTTCGCACTGACTATAGAGGACGTGGTCGCCAGGGCGTCTGAAATCCCGTCTATTAAGCCGGGCCACGAGCTTTATCTTGAATAGCCGCAACCTTCCGGGCAGTGGTTCTGGTTGACGTCGAATAGGGTTTCACACGATCAACATCGCATCGCCATACGAGTAGAACCGGTACCGCTGCTCGATTGCGTGCCTATAGGCGGATAACACGTTTTCCAAGCCCGCGAAAGCCGCCACGAGCGCCAAGAGAGTTGATCGAGGCAGGTGGAAATTGGTAATCATCGCATCGACGATTGCAAACTTGTAGCCGGGCTGAATGAACAAAGCGGTATCTCCAGCTCCCGCCTGCACCTGTCGCCCTTTGGCTGCCGTCTCGAGGCTCCTTACACTCGTTGTGCCAACCGCGACAATTCGCCCGCCGCGGGCGATCGTATCGTTTATTATTGCCGCATCGGAATCTCTGATCTCATACCGCTCAGAATGTATGTGGTGACCTTCTAATCTCTCAACCTTTACAGGCTTGAAGGTCCCCGCACCTACATGCAGTGTTACATGGGCTCTGCGGACGCCTTTTTGCCGCAATTGCCCCAGGAGGGCATCGGTGAAGTGCAGCCCCGCCGTCGGCGCCGCTACAGCCCCGGGCCGCCGCGCCTAAACAGTCTGATAACGTGTCAAGTCCCCACGATCAGATTCCCCTCCGATCTTCTCTCGCTTGATATAGGGCGGAAGAGGCGCAAAACCGATCTCTTCGAGAATACTCAAGGCATCCTTGCTGCTCTCTACCTCAAGCAGCCAGCCATCCTCGGTTCTCTGCAGTGCCTCCGCTTGCCCCCATTCAGCTCCTGACCTGCCGCAAAGAATAATCCGCTCTCCCTTCTTAACCTTGCGGCTGTTTTTGAGCATGACTTTCCAGCGTCCGCAACGATCTGCTTCAAGGAACAGCCCCTCCAGGCTTGCGCCTGTAATCTTGCGCGCATGAAAACGAGCTGGCACGACCTTGGTATCGTTAAGCACAAGGCAGTCGTTGCTTTCGATATATTCGGTAATTTCGGCGAACCTGCGACCAACAAGAGCGGCAGTCCGCCGGTCCAATACCAGCAGACGAGATTCGCTCCGCTTTTCTGATGGCGTTTGCGCTATCAGATCAGCCGGCAGGTCATAATACAATTCTTCTGTCAGCATAGCTGGAAGCTATCATAACTCGCAGACATTGCCAATACTTTTCGAGGATACGGGTCTTGGCCGCCCATATCGCCGACACATTCGCACGGTTCACACAAAAAAACATGTGCCTCTGCGCGCACAAGTTAACCGCCATTAGGAATAATCCGACAACATCAGCGTCATGATGAAGATTTGTCCTTTCAGGAGATTTTCCAACACATGCTATCGGCGAGGGCATTTGACAAATTGGCATCCAGCATCGCAGCACTGAGCAAATCCGAACTCAAGAACCGTCTGAGAAACTTTCAGGGCATAAGGCTTGATTTCACCGACAAGTACCTCGACGGGCAAAGCACCGACAGGCTTCGCCACATCCTGCTGGCGGCCATGACTACCCGGATGGGCCGCGCCTGACCAGCACTCCGGCAAGTCGCGTTCAGGCGTCAGTGGACCAGCGGACAGCCGTCTAAACGGCCCAGCATTCTTTGTCTATTTTAACATGGCTGTCGTGCCGATACACCCCTGCGAGCAGATTCGGCCTCAAAAAAGCAGTAATTTTGCCGGATTCCGCAAAAAACCTTGACAGGGGTACCTGCGTGTATTAAGGTGGTCCGATTCTCTATCATTGGGTATAGAGGCGACAATAACCCTTAGTGGAGGTTCGTTTCTGTGAGTAAGGAACTGGCCCGCGACCTTATCGGCGCGGGGGTACATTTCGGACACGCGGTCAGCCGCTGGAATCCTAAGATGCAGCCGTATATCTTCGGCAAACGCGGCATGATCCACATTATCGATGTAAGGGAAACGCTAAAGGGGCTCCTGATAGCCAAGAGGCTCCTTGCCGACGTGGTTTCCTCGGGGAAGGATGTTGTCTTTGTGGGCACCAAACGCCAGGCACAAAAGGCCGTGGTCAAGACCGCTGAAAAATGCGGCATGCACTACGTTTCCCAGCGGTGGCTCGGCGGCATGCTCACCAACTTCAGGACTATCCGCTCGCGCCTCCAGCGCCTGGAAGAACTCGAGAAGCTCCAGGCCGGCGGCAAGTTTGACGCCGAGAGCAAGAAGCAGGCCTCGAGGCTCAAACGCGAGATGCACAAGATTATGGTCAATCTTGGCGGTGTCCGCAAGATGAACCGGCTGCCCGGTGCTTTGGTCGTCGTAGACGCCAGAAAAGAGATCACCGCCTTGCGGGAGGCCGCTAAACTGGGCGTGGTCACCATCGGCATCATCGACACCGATTCCGATCCGGATATGGTTGACGTGGCTATTCCCGCCAATGATGACTCCATTAAGGCCATCGATATCCTGCTGGCCGAACTGGCCGAAGCGGTGGCATTGGGCAAGACCATGGTGAGGACGATGCCGGAGGCGGCGGCCCCGTCGCGAGGCCGGTCCAGAAGACGGGCCCTTGCAAGTGCTGTGGCTGAGTCAGAAGAGGCTGAGGAGCAGCCGCAGGAGCAGGTCGAACCAGCCGGCGAAGAAGCTGAAGCCCAAACGGTTGCCGTTGAAAGCGGCGACTCGTCGGCCGATGCACAGAAGCCCGAGGAAGGACCGTCGCAATAGCGTCACGCGGCTTCTGTCCTTGCCTTGGTATGTTTGAATCCAGCAGTATAATGCGCCGATAATATGTTCGGCGATATTGCTCAGGCGAATCGCCCGTGCCCGTTGGGTCGGGTTTATACATAAGATGAGGAGTTCTAAGATTATGGTGGAAATAGCGGCTGCACTCGTAATGAAACTCCGCAAGATGAGCGGACAAGGCATGATGGACTGCAAGAAGGCCCTCGAAGAAACAGGCGGCGAAATCGAAGACGCAATGGCTCTGCTGCGCAAGAAAGGTCTGGCTACGCTGGCCAAGCGAGCAGGACGCGAAACCGCCGAAGGGCGGGTTGTCAGCAGGAAGACCGACGATGGAAAAACCGCCACTATGGCCACTCTTTGCTGCGAGACCGATTTTGTGTCAAAGAGCGACGACTTTGTCGCCGCCGCTGAAATCCTCGCCGAGTGCACACTCCTGACCGATGCTGACCAGGGAGCCGAGGCTTTGCTCAACACAGAATATGAAGGAAGGAAGTTTTCGGACATTCTCACCGACACCGTCAGTAAAACGGGCGAAAAAACCGAAGTCGGCGATTACGTTCGCTACAAGGTTGACGGCTGCGGCGTCATAGGCACTTATGTCCATTTCAACAACAAACTCGGAGCGATGGTTGAGATCGAAACCAGCAGCGATGATGTCTCCTGCGCGGTGGCGCCGGCAGCCATCGACATCGCCATGCACGTTACCGCCATCAATCCTGTAGGCATCGACCCCGACGGCATCGACCCGGTGGTCATCGAAAAGGAAAGGGCTATCGCCGCCGAACAGGTCAAGAACAAGCCGGCCAATATAATCGACAAGATTGTCGATGGCAAAATTGCCAAGTTCTACAAGGACAACTGCCTCGTCGAGCAGCCGTTTGTCAAAGACGATTCCAAGACAGTCGGGCAGGCCCTTGCTGACGCCGCCAAAAAAGCCGGCGGCCAGGCAAAGGTTAAACGGTTTGTGAGACTGGAAATCGGCTGACCATGCTGTATAATCAAAGGCGCCGACAAACGGCGCCTTTTTTTTGGAGCCGCAGGAATTATGGCCGAGATCAGGTATAAACGGATTTTACTCAAGCTCTCCGGCGAGAGTTTCTGCAAGCCCGGCGGGTACGGGCTGGACGTCTCCTCCCTCGAATCAATCGCCTCGCGCATAGCACAGTTGAGCAGATTGGGTGCGCAGGTTGCTCTGGTCGTCGGCGGCGGCAATTTCCTGCGAGGACAGACTTTTTCCAAGAACAGTCCGATTCCCCGCAACACCGCCGATTACATGGGTATGCTGGCTACGGTTCTCAATGCATGTGCGCTGCAGGAAGTACTCGAACGCGCTGACTGCCCGACGCGTGTGCTCAGCGCTATCGAAGTCCCCGCGCTTTGCGAGGCCTTTATTAGAAGACGTTGCATCAAGCACCTTGAGAACGGCAAGATTG
This sequence comes from Anaerohalosphaeraceae bacterium, assembly GCA_041690555.1. Lineage (GTDB taxonomy): Bacteria > Planctomycetota > Phycisphaerae > Sedimentisphaerales > Anaerohalosphaeraceae > JACZKQ01. The sequence continues at coordinate 1,477 of JAWLHD010000151.1, read as the reverse complement.
TCATTCTTGCCGGCGGAACAGGTAACCCGTTTTTCTCAACGGACACCTGTGCCGCTCTTCGGGCCGCCGAACTCGACGTCGACCTCATCATAAAGGCCACCAAGGTGGATGGCGTATACACCGACGACCCTGTGGCCAATCCGGATGCTAAGTTGATTGAGAACATCTCCTACCGGGAGGTCCTGCATTTGGGACTTAAGGTGATGGACCCTGCTGCTATCAGTTTGTGCAGCGAAAACAGTATTCCCATCGTCGTTTTGAATATCTTCAGGACGGGCGACATTGAAAGAACGCTGCGAGGCGAGAAGGTCGGCACCCTTATCGCCCGCTGATATTTGAACCGGATTTGACGCTTTGGAGTCGCAAAGATGCCTACGCAAAAGATCATATCAGAGCATGAAAACGCTATGCGAAAAGCCGTGGAATTCCTGCAGCAGGAACTCCGCGCCGTCCGAACCGGCAGGGCTTCTACCGGACTCGTGGACAATCTCAGCGTGGAATACTACGGCTCGCCAACTCCACTGAAACAACTGGCCACTGTTGCCGTACCGGAACCTGATACGATCATCATCAAGCCCTTCGACCCCTCAAGTGTCAAGGAGATAGAAAAGGCTATCCGTAACAGCGAGTTGAGTTTGGCGCCCATTGCTGACGGCAAGGTTGTTCGGCTCAACATCCCGCCGCTGAGCGTCGAGAGGCGCGATCAGCTTGTTAATCAGGTCAAACAGATGGGGGAGAAGAGCAAGGTCAGCATCCGCAACATCAGACGTGATGCAAATAAGGCGCTCGATGACGAGCAGAAGGCCAAGGGAATCACCGAGGACCAGCGCGACAAGGGCAAGAAAGACATCGACAACTTGACCAAGAAGTATGCCGACAGGATTGACGGTATAATTAAAACCAAATCCGACGAGATAATGCTTGACTGAGCATCCGCCGATAACGAGCGTATACTCAGGGGGATGATCGGGCACGGCGCAGATTAATCGCTGGCCGCAATCCCGCAGAAGCTGTCGATGTTCTTTGGGGATTAAAAGGATGGAATCGCAGAGCACTCAGTCGGAACACGCGCCTCGCCGCAGGCCGAAGTCAAGGCCCCTTCTTTGGAGCTTTGTTGTTGTTATCGCGGCACTTCTGATCGTTCTAATATTTATCTTGCCGACGTGGCTTTCGTCGGACAGTGGACGGCGGTTTCTGCTATCGAGAATCAACCGCTCCGTCGACGGAACGGTCGACATCCGCACTCTGTCAGTTGGCTGGTTCAAGGGCATCCAGGCAACTGATGTTACATATAACGATACTACAGGCGACGCCTCCGTCGCGGTCGACAGGATCACTACTCGACCAAAGCTCATCGCCATGCTCAGGGGTGATCTGGCACTCGACAGAACGATCCTCGATTCGCCGCGAGTGCAGCTCACTGTTCGTGAGCACGTGCTCAAAGACAGACCCGAAGAAAACGAACGCTCGCCTTCAC
>JAWLHD010000150.1:0-8720 GCA_041690555.1 Anaerohalosphaeraceae bacterium | reverse complement strand
GGACCTGGTGGGGATGCGGATTCGGGACCAGCCTTCTTGGTTGGCCTGCTCGGCGAGGTATCGCTGGATGTCGGCTATGGGGAGGGCGCCGTCGCCGATGAACCGCTGCAGACAGCCGCCCTGGCACTGCTGCTCGACGGGGCAGAGCCATGCACATACTTCGGGCAAGACGTTCGATTGGCGTATGACCTCGTATGCCGCCTTGTCGTCGCCATCGAGGAACAGCCGTATGAACTCCGGGATCGCGATGCCAGCGGGGCAGGCCAGTTGGCACGTCGGCTCCCGGCACTGCGTGCAGGCGGCCGCCAGGCGTGCGAGGTTGTCGCGGTTACTCATGCGGCCTTTGCGAAAGATTGGTCCGTAGACGGCGTTGTCGCGGACGACGCAGCCGGCCTTGCCGCCGTCGCGCATGATCTGTGTGCATGCGCTGCAGCCTACGCAGACCTTGTCGGCCGCCAGCCTGCCTGTTCGAATAATGTCACGTGCGAAGTCAGGGTATGCAAAGGCAAGTCGTCCGGCGCCGATTATGGCGGCGTTTCGCGCGGCTTTGCTTGCGGCGGCGACATTTGGCATGAGTGTGCGGAGCCAACTGTAGCCGGTGCCCACGAGCGCGACATCGGGGAAGGTGTGCTGCACGTCGCCGACAAGCCTTATTAATCGGCTGACGCCCGCAAGCGGGTGCTCCGGTGATTCATAGCCGCCGACCACGGGCTCATTAAACGGTCGGCCGAAATGCGGGTTGTAATACGGGTTGGCTATCGTGACGTTAATGAGCTTGACGCCGCGGCATCTCAGTCGTTCGATAAGCCTTTTCGGTTCGCTCAGGTCAGGGGCGGTGTAGTCATCTTCACTGACCCCCCAGCCCCAGGGGAACGGGATTGCGTCGTATATGCCCAGCCGGACGCAGACCGGCTTGTCGGGACCGAGCTCGCTGCGGATTCGGTCGACGACCTCCAGCAGCAGCCGCGTGCGATTCTCGAAGGACCCGCCATAGCGGCCCTGACGCGAGCGGCAGGCGAGCAGCTCGTTTATCAGGTAGCCGTGGCATGACTTGATATCCACTGCGTCAAAGCCGACTTCAAAAGCCATGCGGGCAGCGGCCACGTAGGCGTCCTGCAACCGGTCGAGGTATTCGTCCGTTACCGTCGGCCAGTCCGGCGTCAGGGCGCTGGGCGCGGCTGTGTCGGGTTTGGCCTGGGGTTGGAGGGGGTCGCGGTAGGGATCGCGCTGGCCTATGAGCGGATGTGGTTTGCCTTGGGGCTTGCTGTATCGGCCTGAGTGGGTGAGCTGCGCGACGATTACCGGGCGATGATCACTGCCGTTGCGACGGGCGGCGGCGCGGGCTCGCTGCAGCAGGGCGGCGAAGCCGGCCTTGCTGTCGGCATTGAGCCAGAGCTGCCTCGGGTTCGCCCGGCCTTCAGGCGCGACCGCAATTGCCTCGGCCCAGATAAGACCTGCGCCGCCGGCGGCGAAACGTTCGTAACGCCTGAAGGTAAGCTCCTCCGGGCGACCCTGCGAGTCGCCGTCGCAGCCTTCCATCGGATGGACAGCCAGCGAGTTCGGCAGGATCAGCGAGCCGACACTGACCGGCTCGGCGAGGATCGAAACGTCATCCGCCGCCTCTACGGGCGCGTTAAGCTCGCGGCCAAGGCGTTCCAGGTCGTGAATGTTTTGCAACTGGTACTCCCACATCGTTTTGCCCGTATATCGATCAGTCCAAAGACAGGATCAGTCATGATAGCAGTTTTGCGCTGTTTGACAAGCCCGCGGCATACTTGTTGGCCCGGCGCGCACAAAAACGGCCCGCTTTTTGGGCAGGCCGTGATGAATGGTCCGTGTGCCGAGCTGCTATCGTGCCCGGCCGGCGTAAAGCTTTTCGATTTGATCGGCCGAACGTGCGCCCTCATAAATCACAACGCGGAAGTTGAATTGAGCGCTGCGGCCGGGTTCGAGGGTCAGTGCAAAGGCCTTCGGGTTGGCGGCCTTGCGTCCCTTTTCGAAGGCGAGCTGGCCCAGTGGATTGGCCGAGAAGAGCCCGTAATCGCGTGCATGCCAGAAGGTCGGGTAGTTGGCGCTTGGGGCATGGTTCAGGATGGCAATGCCATAGGTCTTGCCGTCTTTTTCGCCCTGCAGCGTTACCCAGCGGGCGCGCTTGCCCCAGATTGCCCCGGACGTGGTATCGCCTTCGGAACTGAGATACTTGCCGGTCCCGTCTTTTTCGCGAAGCCACTGGGCGGTTCTGATGGCAAACATGCCTTCCTTTGTGTCGCCGAATTCGACCTTTTTGTCTTTTGCGGTCAGGTCGATGTTGAAGTCAATGATGTATTGATCGGGCGCTGCCGAAAAGACCATGCTGCGTTTTTCTTCCAGTAGGACGCCGCTTTTGCCGGTCCAGTTCATAACGGTGCAGAGTTCGCCCCTGACGTCGCCCGGCTGCATCTTTGTTACCTTGAGATGCTGTATCTGCGGGGGCGACTTGGTATTGTTCCAGAAGCCCTCGCCGTTGACCTCGTCGTAGGTGAAGAAGATGCCGACGTGGTGCGGGTGGTCGGTTACTTCGCCGGGGACCTTCTCGTACGGAAAGCCTCGATTGACCTTCATGCCTGACGGCGAGACGACCGGGTAGAGCACCGGCTTGGTCAGCGATGCGTCGAACATGTAGCTTGTAAACAGCTTTCCGTCGATCATCACGTCGATCTTCTTGTCGCCTTCCACAAAGGTAACCCTGGCAGGCGCAGCCAGACACGCGGCCGTCAGGAGTAGGGCAACTGCCGGTATTGCGGTCCGCATAGTGTTCATTGTTCGGCCCTTTCTATTGTGCAGCCATTTTCAACGCCGCTGTGGTGACGTAATACTTGGCGATCATATTGGGGACCTCCCAGTCGGGGAGCTTGCCGTCCACGAGGTACTTGAGATAGCGATCGGTGACTTCACCGAAGTGTGCTTCATGGCCGACGCGGTACTTTTCGGGGATCGATATCCACCATGCCTTGTCCTGCTGGTGCAGCTTGATGCCGGGGTATTTCACTTTGAGTTCGTCGACGGCGGCGACCAGTGTCCTGGCGAAAACGGCGTCGTTCATGCCGCCGGCGGGCTCGACGTACAGCTCCGGACGGTAATCCTGTTCCTTGCCCTGGCGGATGACGAGATCGCACATGGAGCCCTTCATGACTGAATAATGCGTGTCGCCGGCGCCCGGAGGGGCTTGGAAATCCCACGAGACCGAAATACGCGTGTTGACTCCCTTGATTGCGTAGACCATCTCGCCGTTGGCGTAACAGGGCAACAGCCCTTCGGCATTCAGTTCATCCTTCAGGTAGGGCGGAAAGTCATCCATTCGGGTCACTTTTGCGTATTGCTGCATGTCCAACATTGTCGGCCAGCGGCATGCACTGAGCATTTTGATGTCCTTTTTGTAATCGATGGTCTCGTCAGGGAACGCGCCCCACATTACGAGATCGACCAGGTGCGTGGTGACGTCCACGATACCTTCGCCCTGTTGTGTTGTATCGAAATACCAAGCCGGCCGCTTGATGGGATTGCCCGAGACGTACTTGAAGAAGTAGTGAACGCTTTCCTTTACAATGGCCGGATCATCAGGGGAGCCTTTACGGAGGTCGCCGAAGACCGACGGGGTGTTGGCAAGCTCTTTCTGAAGAATGGTTGTGATTTCGGACCGCTCGGTCATGATGTCATACAGGAGCACGCCATTGGCCCTGGCTGAGGCAAACGCGGCCTTGAGGAGTTCGAAATTCTCGGGCGTTATGCACATCGGCTTGTCGGACAGGACGTTCAGTTTGGCGTCGACGCATGCCTTGATGTACTCCGTTTTCTTGCGGTTATTGCCGGCAAGGACCACGACGTTGCCCGGCTTGGCGCCGAGCATTTTTTCGAGGAAGTCGGGTCCGGTATATACGACCTGCTTCCAGTTTGTGGGGTTGTCGGCGCGGGTGTTGTAGCCCTGGATGCGGTTAAGGTGGTCTTGGACGTCCGACCCTTCCGGGGCGAACACGTGCACTGTCGGCGAGACCTGATCATACATGGTTTTCTGCACGAGCGCGGCGTGAAAGTGGCCGGGGTCCACCGTTACCAGCTTCACTTCGTTCTTTGCTCCGCGGAATGCCTGGCTGCTCATTTGGGCCTCAACGCAAGACGATACAGACAGCGTCAACATCAGGGCCGTGGTCGTCATGATAAACTTCTTCACCATTACAAAGTCCTTTCTTTGATTCGAGGGTCCTGTGTCTATGCATCATAAGCGGTATGCCTTCTACTTCTTCGCGAGCTTTGCCCTGGCCTCTTCGATGACGGAGGCGATGGATACGGCGGCGCCGTCGCGGGCCTTGGATACGTCGGCGGCGGTCATGAAAGCGAATATCTCGATGGTCTCCTGCTTTGGGACCGGCGGCTTGCCCGTTTCGAAGAACTTCACGATTTCCTTTACGAGTTCGCCGTAGCCGGAATACCGGCCGCTGGGCGTGACCTTCTTGCTGCCGTAGATCATCGCTCCGTAATCGCTCTTGCCTTTCTTTATGCCTCGGAAAGTTCCCACCCGGCCGTCGTCCCATACTCCAACGACGTGCTCATAGCTGGGAGTCTGGACGCGTCGGACGTTTTGGCATCCGGTTCCCATGATGGTGAAAAGGATTTCGACGCCGTGGATTCCGTACCAGTAGAGGTCGGGATGGTGTGGCTCAAGCGAACAGGGACCGAATGCGTCGCATCCTATTACCTGGCCAATTTCGCTGTTGTCTCGCATTCCGTAAACGCCTTCGCAGTATCGCAGCGATGAACTTGACCAGCAGGGCACGCCGGCGGCGGAGGCGAGTTCGAAGATGGCAATTACATCTTCCAGGCTTCCGGCCATTGGCTTATCTATGAAGAGCGGTTTGCCGGCTGCAATCACCGGTCTGGCCTGGGCCAGGTGCGGGCGGCCATCGACGCTTTCCAGGAGCACGCCGTCGACTTTGGTGCAAAGTATTTCGATGCTGTCGACGATCTCAACGCCGAACTCATTTTGAAGCTGGGCGGTGTAGTTCTTGACACGGCTCCACGAACTCTCGACGTCCGGCGAGCCGCCGGGAAAGCCGGCGACCACGCGGCATGAGTAGCCGTTCTTCGGATCGTTGAGAAGTTTCGTAAACGCGATGACATGGGACGTGTCGAGACCGATCATGCCGAGGCGGAATACCTTTGCGGACGAGTCGGCGCCCATGCACGCTGCAGCACAGAAGAATAGCAGACAGCAGAATACAGAAAACTTTTTCATCACTCTCTCCTTAATCAGTTTTGAGGATCATGTCCGCTGCGCCCCGGAGGTGCAGACGAGGTGAGGGTTTTTGAATCAGACGTGCGGTATCATGGACGCCGTCGGCCATGTACACGTTCGGCGCGAAATAACGCTGCAGCAGACGAAGAGCGGGGATGCTCTCCGAGAAGAAGACAGCTTGGGAGGTCGAAGTGTTAATTTGCCATGTCATGCCGATTTTCCGAGCAGTTTTTCGTAATCCGTCACAGAGCCGTTCTGAAGGCAACATTCAATGATGCGGCGGCCCAGGATGAAGAGGTCGGGTTCGAGGAACTGTTGTATGTGCGAATGGAAGAACCGGGTCAGTATTTCCGCGCCTTTGTCGTATCCATCGTCTCCGACTTCCGGCTGAGTGTTGACTTCCAGAAACCAGCTCGATACGCGGGTGCCTTCAATGCGCATGGAGCGGAGCGCATAACCGAGCAACGGACAGCGCGCCGGGACGATCTGGTCGTCCCTGAACTGGGCGATACCGCGCCTTGCGAGATAGTCGCGTGCGAGCCACTGGGGCATGAAGCCCATTTCCCATGCGCCTACATACTGGTTAGGCACAAGTATATACCTGATTGCCGGGGTCTGTTCGATCTGCTGAAGCAGCAGGTTGGCCTGTTTCACTCTCCGGCCCGAGGCGAAGGGCCAATAGCTGCCTACGCCTTCACTGCTCATCTGCCCGCTGTCGACGATGCTCGGGTTGGCGTACCCGCGAGGGGCGACCAGGCGCCAGAGCCATGCAAGGGCAGGCGGCAGTACATGGAAGATGCCGATGATGCCATAGGATGGACTTTCTTGCGTGCAAGGCGGCGTCCTTATGCCGAAGCTTCGGATGTCGACGGTGACCGGTTTGTTAACGACGTCCGGGACGACCGACCGCGGTACGATGACGCGGGGGTTCGGACACGGGCTGCCGGGCTGGTCCTCTATGTGCTCCCAGATCAAGGCGGTACTTCGGGGGACGGCGTCAATATTAAGGAACAAGAGCGGTCTCGAAGGCCGTGCGGTAAGTTTCTCGAGGTTGGGGTCGGTTCCGTACTCGGTGATATGATTTACACGGACGAACCATCCTTCTTCGGCATCAACGATATGGAGTTTGCCGCCCTCATGCTGAATGTCCGGATGGCACATTGCGATATCATCGCAGACGGGATGGAGGTCGCAGGTACGAGGGATTTCGACGTAGCGTTTTTCACCAGTTACGATGTTGACGCCCTTGAGCAATTGGCCGTCGGGCTGGCGATGCGGTTGTTCGAGCATTTCGCTCTTGCCTCCGCCGCTGGCGCCTTCGTGCATGATTGTCACGACATTATCATAGGGTGTGATAACCTGGACTCCGGAACAATGTGCGGCAACCCAGCCTTCGGCTTCACCCTGATGTATCAGCGTTCCATAAACGCCCTTTTTTGCACTCGGTCCGGGGTAAAGGTTATAGGAGAATATCTCATACATTTCGTCGCGGCGATTGTGGACGACGACCTGCTTGCCGCTGAAGACGGTGTGTCTGAAAACGGGTGCAGTGTAGATGACAACGGTTGGTGCAAAATCCCTGGGTATTTCGTCGATCGACAGAATGCCCTGGAGCATAGCGAGGCCCAGCGGGAAAAAGGCCGCATTGGCAGGTGCGACGGCGAGCGCCTCGGCGCCGAGGTCCTTCCAGCCTGTACGGAACGCGAAGATCGCCAGTTCCTGCCCGGCGAGCCAGTCGAAAGTCTGCTGTCGCAAATCCGCAAACGGGCGTCCCAACCTGTCTTGTACTCGCGGCTTGTCTGAAGGCTGGTCGTCAGAGACGATCATGGTGTCAGGGTCGCGACGCCGCATGTACGGGTCAGTATAGTTAACCACTACGCCATTGCGCACGCGAGCGACAGTGGCTTCAGTATAACGGGAGCCATCAGGCATGGCATAGGCGACCTCCATGAAATCGCGGTCCCGCCCGCCGCAGGCGAGATCGAAGAGGTCTTCGGTGCTGCCTGCGATGTGGACCCGTGGTGCCCGGCTCAGTATATCTAGTAATTCGCCAGGGGGATTCAGGATGCCCCACGCCGAGCTTTGCTCTTGCATTTCCATTTAACTCCGATTGTGCTTGGCCGCATTATTCGGCGGTCAGGTTTTTGACAGGTATATGTTTTCAGATAGCGATTAATTTATACCATCCCACACGCGCTTATCGCACCGGCGCGGGCCTGAACGGCGGCTGAGTCGGCCTGGCGAATCCGGGGTTGGCGATTGTGGCCATGACTCCCTGGACGTAACCCACTGACTCGGCAAGCCCAGACAGCGGATCGTTTTCATCCTTCTCATATTCAAAGGAAACGTATTTGGAGTAGCCGATGCGGATCAAGGCCCTGATGAATCCGGGGATATCGATGATGCCGCGGCCGATTTCAACGGTACTGCCTTTGGCTTCGGCGGCGGTCACGTCCTTAATATGGATGTCGAGCATGCGGTCGGCGAAACGTATGGCGTCCCGTACAGGATCTTCGCCGATCCTGACGGTGTGGCCGATGTCCATGCACATGCCGATGCGGGCGTCGAGGTCCTTGACTTTTTCAACAATGCTTTCCGGGGTGGGATACAACTTGTCGCCCGGGCCGTGGTTGTGGATGGCGACGATGATGTCGTATTCCTTGACTTTCTTGTCGACCAGCGGCAGCAGGTCGTGGTTGGGCACGCCAATTATTGTGGTCATGCCGGCGGTCTTGGCATACTCGAACGCCCGGTTGACTTCCTGCTCATTTCGCATGTAGACGACTCCGCAGCCGTACAGGTTCAGGCCCGCGGCCTTGACTTTCCCCGCGACGGCCTTGATTTCGTCGGTGCTGGCGTTCATCGGCAGGTGGAAATCCTTCAGCGCGATGTGCTTCAATCCCACTCGTCTGGTCATGGCAATCGTCTGGTCGAGGTTGAACTTCCTCAGCGTGTAAGACGCCAAACCGAGTTCAAATTCCCTTGGGGCCGGTCCCACGCGCACCGGCGCGGGTGCCGCCGGTCTGTCGGTCCGGGTGCGACCCTGGGCGAACAGACTCTCCGCAACCGCCATGCCTGCAACGGCGCCTGTACCAGCGGTTAAAAAGGCTCTTCGGGTCTGATTGGTTTTCATGATATGGACTCTCCTTCCGAAAAAGTGAACTTATTAACCGCTGCTGCACATCGGCGGCATACCGGTTTCCTGCCGCCGACAGGCTTAGTTTCGCTAATAAAGACGTTTCTGTCAAGCAATAAATTGCCTTGGTCGCTCGTCTCTACCGACAATGATGTTCGGCTTTTCGGTGCTTGCGGAGGGCCGAAATATGGCCTTGACAATCGGGATTTAAGGCACTATTATGAAAGTCTGTTATGAAGCCGACGATACGGTGCGGCGCGGCGTGCACCGGTTTTGAATTGTGAATTAACCTGGTACCTTTTATGTAAAGGAGGA
>JAWLHD010000149.1:0-8755 GCA_041690555.1 Anaerohalosphaeraceae bacterium | reverse complement strand
ACTGCATGGCGGCAAATACTTTTTGGCGGAGCAGGAGGGTTTGCTCGACGTTTGGGCCTATGTTGAGTCTCAGTATGGAGGCCATACTTCCGCTGCGCATGGACCATAGGGCCAAACCTGCCGGTGCGGCAAGTACTCCTATGTCGGCACCGTAGGGCCATGCAAGGAAATACCCCAGAAGACCGACCACGAAGCCGAGAGTCACGACAATCAGGGTATCCCAAACGCTGATGTCTCCTGCCTGGACGGTGATAGCGCCGTTAGGGACGGCGGGCGCAACGAGAGGCCATGCCGCGACACCGATGAGCAACAGGCCCGCGGCCATTGCGGCGGCGATCCGAACCCTCATAAGCCACGTCAAATCCACGGTTTACCCTTTCCCGGAAAAGTAAGGAGAATAACTTTGCCCGGCAATATCGTCAAGGAAATTTCGCGGCGACAACTCATTTCCATCAGGCCTCGGGGCGGGTCAGATTGGCGTATTTCAGCATCAATGACTTTGTTTGCCCGGAATTAAACCGGACTATTACTATGCTGTCGTCGCCCATCGGCAGGAATTCTTTTACTCGTCCGAGGCCGAATTTCTTGTGTGCGACCAGCTCATTTGGAATAAACAACTCCGTCTGGGAGTCGCCGTAATCGTACTCGAATTCATCGTCAAAATCGGCCGTGTGTTCTGATACGGAATCGGGGGGCACGAAGCCGATTTCAAAAAGGAAGCATGACGGCGTTGTGCGGAGGAACTGGCCGCGGACGACGCGGTGGCGGGCATAGCTGATGTGGAGGCGGCGGCGGGCACGGGTCATGCCTACGAAGAAGAGCCTGCGTTCCTCCTCAATGTCGAGGGCTGATTCGAGACTGCGTTCGTGCGGGAGGATGCCTTCTTCGAGGCCGATGATGAAGGCGGCGTCGAACTCAAGGCCCTTCGCGGCGTGGAGGGTCATGAGGGAGACCCTTCCGCTTTCAGGCTGGTATGCGTCGGTGTCGCTGTAGAGGGCGATTGTCTGGAGGTAGTCGGCGAGGGATGGCGATTCGGCGTGCTGGTCGTACATTGCGGCGGCGTTGATGAGCTCGCCGATGTTCTCGATTGCGATTTCTTCTCTCTCGCCGCCAGCGGCCAAGGCTGCTTCCATGCCGCTTTCGCGGAAGACGCGGTCCATGAGGGGGGCGACGGGGCCGGTCATGTCCTGGCGGAAGGCCTCGATCATCCGGGCGAATGCAACTATTCTGGTTTGGGTGGCCTTCGCGATGGAATCTATCTGGTCGGCGCGTCGGGCGGCTTCGTAGAGCGAGATACGCTGGCGATCGGCGAAGGCGAGGAGCCTTTCGACGGTGGTCTTTCCGATGCCTCGTTTGTGGGTTCCCATCGCCCTTTCGAATGCGATACCGTCTGTGGGGTTGGCCATTACTTTCAGGTAGCTGAGGAGGTCGCGGATTTCTTTGCGGGCGTAAAACTCGACGCCACGGACTACCTGATAGGGAATCTGGCGGCGGACGAAGGATTCCTCGATTACACGGCTCATGGAATTGACTCGATAGAAGACGGCGATCTCGCTGCAGTTTACGCCTTCGGTTATGAGGTCTTTGACGCTATCGGCAAGGGCTTCGGCTTCAGCTTCGGCGTCGGCGTACACGTTGATCCGGACGTCGGGTCCGGCGGGCAGCGTGGGGATGAGCGTCTTGGCTTTGCGGTGGACGTTGTTTGCGATGAGCTTGTCGGCAAGCTGGAGGATGTTTGGCGTGCTGCGAAAATTTTCCTCGAGCTTTACGACGGTGGCGTCGGGGTAGTCCTGCTCAAAGGCGAGTATGTTGGCGATGTCGGCGCCTCGCCACTTGTAGATCGACTGATCGGGGTCGCCCGTTACGCATATGTTGCCGTGTTCGAGGGCGATTCCTTTTGCGATCTGGTACTGTGCGTGGTTGGTGTCCTGGTATTCGTCGACGAGCAGGTATCTGAATCGGCGTCCTACGTCGCGTCGGACGTCGGGGTTGTCGCGGAGCAGGAACGCTGTTCGCATGAGGAGGTCGTCGAAATCGAGTGCGTTGTTGTCGGCGAGGATTCGCTGGTAGGCGCGGTAGACCCGTGCAAGCGCCTTGGCGAAGTAGTCTTGTGCGCGGGATTCCAAGGCCTGGACATCTTCGAGGTCGTTTTTGAGCTGGGAAATCGCCGAGGACATTCGCGAAGGTGGGAAATTGCCGGTATCTTTTTCGGCGTTTTTGATGGCCTCTTTGATGCAGCGAGTCTGGTCGGCGGTGTCGTAGATGCTGAAATTGGCGCTGATGCCAGCCTGGGCTGCGTACTGGCGGAGAAGGCGCACACACAGCGAGTGAAAAGTGCTTATATGTACGCCTCGGGCAGCGGCGAAGTCGCCGACGCGGTCGCGCATCTCCTCGGCAGCTTTGTTGGTGAACGTGATGGCACAGATATTGTACGGGGGTATGCCATGTTGTATGAGAGCGGCGATACGGCTTGTTATTACCCTTGTCTTTCCGCTGCCGGGGCCAGCGAGGACGAGAAGCGCCCCGTCGACGTGGCTGACGGCGATTCTTTGCGATTCGGTCAGTTGTTCCGCTGAGAAGACTTTGTATGCCATTGAGTTCCTGCCTGCAATCCGTTGTTAGCGCTGTTATTCGTTTCCATGTCGGCAGTTTGCCCCCGCGGCCGCATGAAGAGGGGTGAGTATACCACGGGCACGGGCCATATCCAAGGGGCAGGCCTTCCAAGGATACGAATTCGAGGAGAATCTGGTTTGAGAAAGATTCACGAGCCGGAGGTCTGAGCCTGGTTCTGCTCGACGAGCCGCTTGAAGACATCTTCCTGCTCGATGAGCTTTTCGAAGAGGTCGGGTCGGTCAAGCTTGATGCGACCCATGAGACGGACCTTGAGGTCATCAGGATAGAAGGGGTCTTCCATGAAGTCTCGAAGGGCCAGGTACCTGATGAGGTCGAACTGCGGCAGCGCGGTCCTGGCGCCGTCGGCCATGTCGGTCTGATAGATATCGTATATCTCACGTGCCCATTTTTCGCGTCCCGAGGCTTCGTTATCGTCGCGGACGGCGAACCTGAAATATGCCTCGCGCAGCGACATCAGGATCAGTTCGGTCGCGTCTTTTCCACTGACCCGATCCATTTCCTCGGCGATGCGTCTGCGTACAAATGAGACCAGTGAAGGGGTGTAGTTTTCTTCGGGGTATCGCCGGCGCAATTCGGCGAGGATACTGGCGGCTTTTGCCTGCTGGCCGCCCTGATAGAACATAAGGATGGCGTTTATGAGCAGGTTGCGATGTCCGCCGCGGACTGCCTTGGGATTGCCACCTTCGAGTTCCTCGTATTTCTCGATGCGATTGATCCATTCCTGATTGCATGTGTCGAACATTGCCAGATCGGGTCTGACGAAGACGGCCGGGCCCTGGTCGGGCAGGTCGTAGGTGATGAGCCTGCCCGTTCGATAGAGGTTCTGGAGACTGTGGAATATAATGCGGTCGGTGTTCTTTTCGTCAATGGAGTAAGTACCGGGCTTGCTTGCCATGTCCAGACCCTTCTGGGCCCAGTAGATTGCGTGCACGTCGGGGTGTTCCCAATTGAGGGGGCCGTGGTCGTTTGGGTCGTTGGGGGTAGTGGGACCATATCTCTCATTCAGGCGTACCATGAGGTCGGTATCGAGCTTCCATACGTTGCGCAACTGGTGAGCCCTTGCAAAGACATCGAAGGTCCTTAGCGCGGGGGTCTGGCGCCAGCGATTGATGACCTCATGAGCCTGGGGGGCGAAGCGCGCGGGATTCTCTCGCAGTGAAAGATAGTTTCTGACCATCCTGCCTTCGTCGGCGAAGCCCGGATCGCTCTGCTTGAGTTCGTTGATGAGTTTTGCGACTTCAGGATCGGCTGCAAGCTCTCTGATGGTATACGGGGCGGCGGCGAGGTCGGCAAATTCGGCCTTGGTCTTGTCGCCGAGCAGCGGGCGCATGGCAAGGGCGAGTTCTCGCTTGTAGTACATGTGACAATCGTCGGCTACACCGCTGATCTTGTGCTGGAATATCCACGCGAGCGACCGGTACAGAATGATCGAGTGGGGGTTCTTTTCGAGGCCCTTGTCTCGGATCAACTCGTATCCGTTTCTGACCCATCTCCACCGCTCTTCGGGCTGTGTGTTTGGGACGGCGACGGAGATGTTATAGGCCATGTTCCAGCCGTGGAAGTCCCAGACGGCGGCAAACCTGGGCTGGAGCACGGTGATCCATTCGGCCAACTGCTTGGCGTCGAAGAACTGACCATCCTCTTTGAGCTTGTCGGCCCGCATCCAGAGTATATCCACGACGAGCCCGCGAAAGGCTCCCATTGCGACGGTTGCAAACGCAAGCGAAGGAGGGGCATTCTCAAGCGGCTCGTTACTGACGAGATTCATGTCCTTGCGGGCCTGGTGTATTCCGTCGAGGCGCATTGAGGCGGCAACAAGGCATGCCACGGCCATCAGCCCGCAGATGACGCAGATCATATTGTCACGAAAGCGCATGCTCACTTTATACCACCGTCTTTGCAATCTCACGATTGCTGAAAACCCAGATTCCAAACACTGTCAAAATGCCCGCCTTGACGAAGACCATAATAGCGCAGGCCTGTGCAAGGAAACCCCAACTGAGCAGCCGCCCCATGACCATGAAGCGGGTTGGGTTGTAGTCTCCGTCCAGCCTCGGCAGCATCCAGACGAGAGGCTTTATGGTAAAATCGTACAGGAGTCCGCTTATGCCGCCGACGTATTCGAAAGACTCCGCGATGAAGCCGCTGATCATTCCGAGCAAAAACACGGCGACGGCAGCAAGAAAAGCCACAGGAAATGAAAGCCACGTGGAGGCGGAGACGCCAAGGGCGGCCAGGAACACAAGCCGCAAAGCAATGAGCATGATCACTCGGAGATAGTTGGCGGTGAAGGTGCCTGCACGGTATAGTAGCTCGACGTCTTCGGGGATGACCGTGGTTTCGTTGAGACTGGGGTTGTAGAAAGCGACGCCAACGAAGCCGTCGTCGGCAATGACGCTTGCGGGGATCTCTATTTCGATCATCGTGCGGGTGGCGTCGGATCGCATCACGCGTGCAATCGGCGTTTTCCATGCGCCGACGCCGGCCTGGAACTGTCGGGTGTCACCCACCTCCCAGACGCCATGAATCTTGTCGTCGATGGGAGTTACGGCGACTTCGTACTTGAATCTGACGAAGAGCTTTTCGTGGGGGTCTCGCACCCGCACGTTTTGGAACTCCCAGACCTTCCTTGCATTTACCGGCACTGATCGCGAGAGCATTCTCTGGTGACCTTTCAGTTCAGAGAGCACGCGATCGGAGGTCATTTCGGGCGGCAACTGGCCGGAATCTCTCAGTTTTCTATACACTTCCCATGCTTGTTGCTCAATTTCGGTTTTGTCCTCCGGAACGGCGAGTGCCGCCCTGGCGGTGAAGAACTCATCGGCGGCCTGCTTGACCTGTACTTCGGGCGCGTCGGCGAGCCTGGGAATGAACATGGTCAGCGTGTAGATAACCACGGCGAATATCACAAGAAGCACAGCATCGAGGATGAGGACGCCGCACAGCTTGCCGAGTACGATCTGAAAGCGGCTGATGGGCTTGGTAACGATCATGAAGATATGCTTTCGCCGCAGATCATTGCTCAGCGTGTACGTGGAGATGGCGATGGTAAGGATGCACAGGAGCATGGTCATTAGGGACAGGCCATAGCTGACGAACGTCTGGAGTTTGCCCTGGAGGGTACCGTCGCCGACAAGGATCGTACTCATCATCGGCAACAGCACCATCAGGAGGATTATCACAACAGCGGCGACTTTCATCCTGAGGGCTTGTGCGATAGTGTTTCTTGCAACAGCCCAGACACTATGCATCTTGCGGATCTCCGGTCCTGTCGGGGTCGACTGCTTCAGTTCGCCCACCGTCGACTTCAGAACGGCCTATGAGCTCATCCAGCACATCGCGCTTGACGGTTTCGGTCGGCGGCGCCGGGTTCGGCTCATCCGCGGATCGCGGCTCCACTTTATGGGTATCAGGCGCGCCAAGTCCGGCATCGGCAAGGCTCTGGAGCAGGTCCGTATCAGCCTGGGGCTCGACAGCTTCTGTTTCGGTCAGTTCGTCATCGGTTGATTCGGACGCAGCTTGATTGTCTTCGTGTGCGCCCGCGGCGACCAGTTGGTCGAGGATGTCGGGCTTAACGGCGTGCTCCCTGAGGAAGTCGCCGATTTTGGTGGTGCTCATTGCGCCGCTGGTGGCAAGGCCCTGTTGCTGTGCGGCGGTGACCGTGCGGATAAAAAACTCCTCAAGTCGGTCCATGGGCGAACTGATGCGGCAGGTCGCCGCCTCGCGTTCAACGATATTTCGTATCTGCTCAAGTGCGGCGGTGCTGATTTGCGAGGTTACGATCTGTTTTTCGTCGGTGTGCTGGAGGAGCGATTCGACCGTGCCTTCGACTCGCATTTTGCCGCCGTAAAGGATTCCAATGCGGTCGCAGACGTCTTCGACGTCGGCAAGGAGGTGGCTGCACAGAAGGATGGTCTTGCCCCGCCGGGCCAACTGCGCCAGAAGGTCCTTGATCTGCCGGGTGCCGATAGGGTCCATACCGCTGGTGGGCTCATCGAGGATCAGCAGTTCGGGATCATTGATCAGGGCCTGCGCCAGGCCGATTCGGCGCGCCATTCCTTTTGAATACGTGCCGACCGGGCGGTTTGCCATGCCAGTAAGGCCTACCATCTCCAGGAGCGAGTCGAATCTGGATTTTCTGGTTTTTGAGGGCAGACCGAAGATGCGGCCGTAGAAGTCGAGCGTCTCACGGGCGGTGAGGTAGCGGTACAGGTATGAATCTTCGGGAAGGTAGCCGATCCGCTCGTTGATGCGCGGGTCACGGCCGTTGCCGCCCAGGAGAAAAGGGGCGCCCTTGGTAGGATGCAGCAGGCCCAGGAGCATCTTGAGCGTTGTGGTCTTGCCCGATCCGTTCGGGCCGAGGAGCCCGTATATCTCGTTGTACTCGATTTTCAGATCGAGCTTGTCGACGGCAATCACCTTTGCGCGGCCCCACCAGTCGCGAAAGATCTTCGTCAGCGAGACTGTTTCAATTGCGTATTCACTGCCTTGCGATGCCACGGCCAAACCTCACAATTACCCCTTTCGACAAGCAGACGCGTCCGATGCGCCGGCTTCGAGTCTATGTCTTCTCGTGCAGATGGGCGTCGAGATCTTCGCCGAACCGCACGAGTCTTGCACTGTTGAAAATGACCACTACAGAACCTGCAAAATGGAGCACGGCCGCCAGAACGATAGGGACCTTGCCCGCGGCGGCGGCGGCTACGCCGGCGATAATGAAGACGATCCCAAAGAAGAGATTCTGATTGATGACGGCGCGTGTCTTGCGCGAGAGGCGCACGAGGAACGGCAATCGTCTGAGGTCGTCGCTCATGAGCGCGATGGAGGCGGAGTTGATCGCGACGTCGCTTCCGGCGGCGCCCATTGCGATACCGAGGTCGCCTGCGGCGAGGGCGGGCGCGTCGTTGATTCCGTCGCCGACCACCGCCACTGTGTGTCCGTCGCGACGGATGCGCTCTACGACGGCAAGCTTGTCCTGCGGGAGGCACTGCGCCTTGAAGTCGGTGCATCCGAGTTCGGCTGATACACGGTTTGCAACCTCGCTTCTGTCGCCGGTGAGCATTGTAACTCGTTTGACGTTTGCTTCAAAGAGTTCGCTTACGGCTTTTCGTGCTTCGGGCCGGGCTTTGTCCTGCATTCCGACCCAGCCTATGCAGCGGTTGTCGCAGGCGACATAGAGGGTGCTGAAGCCCTGCTCTTCGTGCAGGGACGGATCTCGCACGTTGCTGACGTCGATTCGGTTCTCTCGGAGGAACGTGTCGCGACCAACGAGGACGCGGGCACCGTCGACGAGCGCCGAGACTCCCTTGCCGGGGGTTTCGCGGAAATCCTCCGGTTCGAGCAGCGCAACGTTGGCATCTTTGGCGAGCCGGTTAAGTGCTCGAGCGGCGGGGTGATTGCTCATTCGCTCGGCGGATGAAGCCAGCGACAACATTCGCGCGGGTTCCACGCCGGGCGCCGGCTCAATTTTGGTTACGTACAACTGGCCGGTGGTCAGCGTTCCCGTCTTGTCAAAGACGACTGCCGTGATACGGCCCGCGACTTCGAGGAGCGAGACGTTCTTGATCAGCACTCCGAGCCTTGCGGCAGCCGAAAGAGCGGCGACCATCGCCGTGGGCGTTGCGAGTATGAGGGCGCAGGGACAGGAGATCACCAGAGCGGCAATCGAGCGGTTGATGTCCTTAGTGAAGAACCATATGATCAGGGTTATCATCAGGATAGTGGGTATATACCACTGGACGTATTCGTCAATGATGCGGGTGATGGGCAGTCGGGTCTTCTCGGCGGCCATGATGAGCGTTTGGACCTTGCCGAGTGTGGTGTCGTGGCCGGCCTTGGTTACGCGGATTACCATTGAGCCGGTGAGGTTGGTTGTGCCGGCGAACACCTGCATACCGGGGACCTTATCGACGGGCAGGGACTCGCCGGTGATGGTGGCCTCATTAAGGCTGCTGATACCGTCGGCAACTTCGCCGTCGGCGGGGACGTTGTCTCCGGGGCGGACCCTGACCCTGTCGCCGGGGCGGAGGTCGCTGACCTTCACCTCTCGCTCGGCGCCGTCTTCATCGACGAGGTTTGCGACGGTTGGAGTAAGCTTGATAAGCGATTCAATTGAGGCCCG
>JAWLHD010000148.1:0-8758 GCA_041690555.1 Anaerohalosphaeraceae bacterium | reverse complement strand
GACATCGCTCAGGGATTCGAGTATTTGCATGATCTGGACCATACCCTGCGGGTCGTATCCGGCCCTTGCAAGATAATCAACTCCGTAAGTATCCGCTTCGTATTCGTCGCCACGGCTGTACTTCAAGTCGAGTATCTGGCTTCCGATTTGTGCTACAGTGACGAGCGTTTGAGGGGTTTTTTCGGTGGTAATCGCTGACAGCAGGATGCTCATTCCGATCTGCCTGCTCATGGCGTCGGCTGAGTGCCTCGCCGTGACATGGACGGCTTCGTGGGCAAGGACCGCAGCCAATTGGGATTCTGTGCGTATCTGTTGCAGCATTCCTCGGGTTATGAATATGTGGCCTCCAGGCAGGGCCATAGCATTGACGGATTTGTCGTTAACGGCGGTAAACCGGAATTCCTGATCGGGCATGTGGCTGACGCGGGCGACTTTTTGACCGACGGTGTTGATATAGGATTGCAGCTCAGCGTTGTTGATGGGCCCTCCCAACTGTTTCTCAATCTCAGGAGCGTATTCATCGCCGATCTGCTGCTCTTCATTACGAGAGACGAGCATGAGCTGTCGCTGGCCGGTGACCGGGTTGCGGGCGCAGCCGGTGTAAAGTGAACCAGCGGAAACGAAACAGAGTAATAACAAAGTCCTGATCATGGTAACCTCCCGCGGCCGTTCGTCGCCGCAAATTCGTCTAAAAAAATGACTTGATAAACCAGACGGCCTTATTTATAAGGTCGGATTTAATCGGCTGCAATATTAATATGTCGAACAGAGAACATTGTTCCGGATGTATCTGGTCGCACGAGTGCAAGGGCGTTTACGAGGCCCTGGGCCGGGCGGAGGGACCGTCTGTAGCTTTAAAGGCCGTGGCGGCATTTCTGCTTCCAATATTCATTTTTATCATCGGTCTGGTTGTTCTTGACAAATTCCTGGCACAACTGTCGGTGAGCGAACCGGTGCGGATAGTGATTGGAGCGTCAGGCTCGGCGGCGGCGGTCTTCGTCGCAATGCTTATCGTGTCAAGATTCGGCGAACGTCACCGCAAAGATCATTACGAGTGTCAACTGAAGGGGACACATGAACGGTAAAGCCAGTTTTGCAGGCGGGGTTCACCCGCAGGAAAATAAGCGGTTCGCGGAAGAGCGTCCCATAGAGACGTTTGCGGCGGGAAAGCAGGTTGCGGTTCTCCTGGGGCAGCATATCGGGGCGATCTGCAAGCCGACGGTGGCCAAACGCGACAAGGTGACGTCCGGGCAGGTTGTGGGCCGGGCGGAGGCCTTTGTGTCGGCGCCGGTGCACTCTCCGGTGGACGGCGTCGTCAAGGACATCGCTCTGCAGTCGCACCCCGTGCTCGGGCGGGCGACGGCACTGATCATCGAGACGGACGCCGAGTCGGCAAAAGTAAAAGAACCTTGTGCGGCGCGGTTCAAAGCGGATTTCGACGCTTCGGCCTGGGCGCCTGCGCAGATTCGCGATGCTATCCAGGAGGCGGGCATCGTCGGCATGGGCGGGGCCGGCTTTCCGACGCGGGTGAAGCTTGAGCCGAATCCGCAGATGCCCAAGGACGTGATCATCATCAACGGCTGCGAGTGCGAGCCGTTTATCACTTGTGATTACCGCGTGATGATCGAGTGGACGCACCAGGTGCTGGCTGGGGTGCAGTTGGCGGCGCGTGCGGCTGAGTGCCCCAACGTCAAGATCGCCATCGAGGACAACAAGCCGGAGGCGATTCGTCTGATGCGCGAGGCAGTCAGGCAGTGCCGCGATGCGGAGAATATCAAGGTTGTGCCCGTGCGGACGAAGTACCCGCAGGGCGGCGAGCGCCAACTGATCAAGGCTGTGTGGAACAAGGACGTGCCGGTAGGGGGGATTCCGCCGATGATTGGCGTGGTGGTGCTTAATGTGGCGACGTGTGCCGCCATCGCCGAGGCAGTGGTGTGCGGCGGTCCTCTGACGCACCGTGTCGTGACGGTGAGCGGGTCTTCGATTGACCGGCCGGGCAATTTTTATGTGCCGATCGGAACGGCGGTGGAAGACCTCATCGAGCACTGCGGGGGGCTCAACGACAAGATTGCCAGGGTGATCCTTGGCGGGCCTATGATGGGATTTGCAATTGCGGACCTATCGACGCCGATCACCAAGACCGGCGGGGCGATCACGCTGTTGACGAAGGAGGAGATCACACGGGCCAAGTACGACCGGCGCGAAACGCCGTGCATTCGCTGCGGACGGTGCCTGCAGGTTTGTCCGGCCGGGATCAATCCCACGAGGATCGCCCACGCAGTCAAGCACGGCATGCTGGACGTCGCGGAGAAGTATAACATGAATGCGTGCATAGAGTGCGGCTGCTGCAGCTACATCTGCCCGGCCAATATCGAGCTGACCGGATACATCAAGACCGGCAAGATACTTGTGGCTCGGGCGAAGAAACGAATGCCGCAGTAAGAAAAGCTCCTGACCCTTTTAATTGGAAGAGTTCATGGTTGACAGATTAACGGTTTCGCCGGCGCCGCATATCAGCAAGGCGCACTCGACGCGGAGCATCATGCTGGACGTGCTCATCGGGCTGGCGCCGGCGATGGTGATGGCGGTTGTTTATTTCCGGATGCGGGCGGTGGCGGTGGTTGCGGCGTGCGTGATCGCATGCGTAGCGACGGAATGGGTCTGTAACGTCATACGCAAGAGGGCGCAATCGATAGACGATCTCAGCGCGGTGGTAACCGGTGTGATACTTGCGTTTTCGCTTCCACCGTCGGTTCCGGTGTGGCTGGCCGTGCTCGGCGGGGCTTTTGCCATCGCGATCGGCAAGATGGTTTTCGGCGGACTGGGATCCAACACGTTCAATCCCGCAATGGCGGGCAGGGCGTTTTTGACGGCTTCGTTCGGGATGATGATGACGACGTGGACTGTTCCGGCGACGATCGATCCGGCGATGCCGGCAATTTCACCCGCCAATACCGAGGCAATCACGCAGGCGACGCCATTAGGCTGGAGCAAGGATGCCATCAAGGGCAAGGCCGACGCGGACGTCGCAAATCGGCAGTTGAGGTCGGCGGCAACAGGACAGATCGGCGGCTGCCTTGGCGAGACCAGCGCGATCGCATTGATCATCGGAGGAGTGTATCTGCTGATCAAACGGACGATCACGTATCATATCCCGGCGGCGGTGCTGGTCTCGGCGGCGGTGTTTGCGGGGATCGGATACCTTGCCAGGCCCGAGGCGTATATATCGCCGGTTGTTCACCTTATGAGCGGGGGCATGCTGCTCTGTGCGTTCTTCATCGCGACGGATCCGGTTACTGCGCCGCTGCCTGCCAAAGGCATGTGGATATTCGGCGTTGGCGTTGGTGCGCTGGTCATGCTGATCCGCATGGTGGGCGAATATCCCGAAGGCGTGATGTTCGCGATTCTGCTGATGAACGCCGCGACGCCGCTGATCGACAGGTTCTGCAAACTGGTCCCGACAGGAGGCAAGGCGAATGCGTAAAAAAGTTCAATATTTTCTCCAGGAGAGCTGGCTTCTGCTGGTTGCGACGATCCTGTTCGGCGCAGTGCTGGCGACACTTGACGCTGCGTGGCGGCCGCGGATCGAGCAAAACGAAATCGACAAGTTCAACCGGCTCGCCGGCGCCATGCTGACGGATGCCGTGCGGTTCGACATGGCGGCGGAAGGCCTGCCGGTGACGGGTGACAAAGGCAGGATCATCGCCACCGACATCAAGAAAGGCCTGGACGCCGGCGGCAACCCGGTCGGCTGGGCGTTCATTGCCGAAGGGCCTGGCTTCGCCGACAGGATCAGGCTGGTGGTTGCAGTGGATGCTTCGTTCGAACGGCTTCGCGGGTTCGGGGTGCTGTTCAGCAATGAGACCCCCGGCTTCGGCGACAAGATGAAGGAAAGCGAGTTCCGCGATCAGTTCGTCGGCGTTCCCGCGACTGGGCTTGAGCTCAGCAAAACCGGTGACCGGTCGGTTATCGACAACAATATCGTTGCGATTACCGGAGCGACCGTTACCAGCGAGGCCGTCGTCGACGTGCTCAATCGTTTCATGGCTCGGGTCAGGGACCAGATGAAGGAAAAGGGGCTGATATAACATGGCGAATGCAAGCGGCGTTGAGTTGAGTAAGACATTCACGGCCGGACTGTGGCAGGAGAATCCCGTGCTGCGGCTGCTGCTGGGCATGTGTCCGACATTGGCGGTTACGGCCGCCGTGAAGCCGGCGCTGACGATGGGCTTCAGCGTGATCTTTGTACTGGTGTGCTCGAACATCGTTGTGAGCCTGATGCGAAACCTGCTCAAGTCGCATCTGCGAATACTGATGTTTACGCTTACAATCGCCACCTTCGTGACAATCGCCGATTTATTCCTCAAAGCTTACCTGCCGGAGATGAGCGAAACTCTGGGTCCTTACATACCGCTGATCATAGTCAACTGCATCATCATCTGCCGGGCCGAGGCGTGTGCCAGCCAGAACGGTCTTGTCGTGAGCATCGTGGATGCAGTGGGAATGGGTCTTGGATTCACTATCACGCTGTGCGTCCTGGCGGGCGTCCGCGAGCTGCTGGCTACGGGCATGTTCGCCGGACATGCGATCATGCCGCGGGCGTTCGTGCCGTGGGCGGCGATGGGTCTTCCGGTGGGCGCGTTCATTACGTTAGGGCTGATTTTGGCGCTGGTCAACCAGATCACAAAAAAGCAGGCATAGAGAGGAACCTGGGCAATGGACAGAGTCATGGTACTGCTGATGGGTTTCATATCCATCATGATCATCAACAACCTCGTGCTTACGAAATTCCTGGGCATCTGTCCGTTTCTCGGCGTTTCGGGGCGGCTGGACATGGCTTTCGGGATGGGTTGCGCGGTGACGTTCGTGGTAACGCTCAGCGGAACACTGACGTGGCTTATCGATCATCTCATACTCAGGCCGTACGGCCTGCAGGTGATGCAGTACGTCAGTTTCATCCTCGTGATCGCCGGTGCGGTTCAGCTCGTGGAGATGTACGTGCGCAAGTTCTTTCCGTCGCTGTACGAAAGCTTCGGCATCTTCCTGCCGCTGATCACTACCAACTGCGCGATTCTGGGGCTGTGCCTGTTCATCAATCTGTGGGACGTGGACAATTTGGCGGAGGCGGTGGTGCTCAGCGTGGGGGCGGGGCTTGGGTTTACACTGGCGATATGCATTATGGCGGGTATTCGTGAAAACCTGCTGCTGGCCGATGTGCCGACCTGCCTTAAAGGTGCGCCGATAACGCTGATTACGGCGGGTCTGCTTACCTTGGCATTTATGGGTTTTGCGGGTATGGTGCGATAAGCCGCCGGAGGCATGAACCGCCGGCGCGATAAAAAGGTAACGACGATATGATGACAGCACAGATTGCGATGAACGAATTGTTGCGGGGAATTGCTCTTTCGGCGGGCACCATGCTGCTCTTGGGCGCGGCCTTTGCGCTGGTGCTGCTGATCGCCAGCATCAAGCTCAGAGTTACGGTCGACGAGAAGGTGCAGCAGGTGCACGAGGCGCTGCCTAAGATCGACTGCGGCGCCTGCGGATACGCCGGCTGTGCATCATACGCCAAGGCGGTGGTGGCCAATCCGGAGCTGTTGGGCAAATGCGCTCCCGGCGGGCAGAGCACCGCCGAGGCCATCGCCGGCATATTGAACCTGCAGGTGCGCGGCGGCGGCAGCGCGCCGCTTCGGCCGATCGTCCATTGCCGCGCGCATACCGGCGACAGGACCTTCTACGGGACGTATGCGGGTATCCCGTTGTGCACCGCCGCCAACGCCCAGCCGAACGTCCAGGCGTGCAAGTTCGGCTGCCTTGGCTTCGGAGACTGTACGAGGGCGTGCAAGTTCGATGCCTTGCACGTCGTCGACGGGCTGGCGACCGTCGATTACGAAAAGTGTACGGGCTGCACGGCGTGTTCCAAGGCGTGTCCGCGGAACCTCATCGAGATGGTGCCGTTCGCCCTGGAGAACATGATGACGGTGGCGTGCAGCAGCCGTGAAAGCGGCAAGGTGACCCGATCGATGTGCAGGGTGGGCTGCATAGCATGCGGACTGTGTGCAAAGCAGACCGAGCTGTTCAAGGTCGAGGACAACCTGGCGCGGCTGGATTATGACAGCTACCAGCCGTCGGAGGCTGCGGAGACGGCGATGACCAAGTGCCCGACGGGCGTTATTGTAGAGCGCGGCAAGACGGCGCGACAGCCGCGACAGGCCGGAGAGAAGCCGAACAAAGCCTCGGCATAGGATGCAGTCGGCTCGCGCCATACTGCATCAGCCGGTGATCAGGTTCGCCATGTCAATTCTGTCAAGGCTTGCGCCGGGGCGGGACCCGCTATCGTGTTCAGCTTGAATCGGCCGCCGCCGGCGGTGAGGGTTGCGTCGACCCATCCGACAGGGACATCCTCCTTGAAGCTGTAGCCGGCCGCGGGGAGATTAATGAGGTGGATATCGTCGATTGCTGAGTAGCCCGGCACGTGCGAATGGCCGAAGATCGCCCCCTTGACGCAGCGGGCCGGACGGATCACGTCATAGAATTGCGATACGTCGGCAAAGCCGCCGCCTTTCGGCGACAGCGTGTGATGCAGGACGATCAGAGTGGGAGTGTCGCCGCCCTCGGCAAGAAAACCTTTTAGCCAGGTCAACTGTGCTTCGCCTAACTCGCCCTCGGTTACATTTACCTTCTTGAGCGAATCCAGCAATATCAAACGCACCGGAGGTGCGTCGATGACCGTTACGTGGCGATCCTCAACGGGCGCAAGCACACCCGGAACCCTCTTGAACACGCTGCGGAAGTTTTCGCGATGGTCATGATTGCCCAGCACCTGGAAAACGGGGCATTTCTCCGGCACGACGGCAAGGCACTTGGCGAGGTTCTCGTAGTCGCCGAGTTCGCCGGTGAGCCGCGCCAAATCGCCCGCAATGACCACGCCGGCGGGAATGTCGGCGGCAATGGCGCCCATTACTCTTGACGTGTTGCCCAGCGGGTCAAAGTAGAAATGGTTGCGAGGCGGATTGGCGCTGTTGTCCACCGTCGGAACGTGCGTGTCGGCTGCCAGCGCCCATCGTGTCCGAGCGGGCGATTCGCCGCTTGCCAGTGAGAAGCGTCCCACGAGTGTCAGGCACGCGGCTCCGAGGAAGCTGCGGCGGTCGAGACGATATTGCGATACAGTTATTCTCTTTTCTGCTGTCATGCCCCTGCTCTCCTTTTGTTGGCTCGATCCGACATGTTTCAATGTTACTGGCATTATAGCGGATGCGCCGTCGAATGTAAAACTCCGAGCTGAGAGCAACCCCATGCCGGCGCCACGGAGAAAAAAGCTTGTGAATGGAACAGCCATGTATTAGTATTGGAGCAACTTCGAGATTTGAGTGTAGGTTTGGCTCGAGCCGGCCTGCCGGGTGTTTCGGCAGCCGCGGAACGACGAGCCAGGGGCGCGCTTCACGGGCGATGGAGCCGCTTCGAGGAGGACCTGTGCGGAGACGTACTTTCTATCTCGCAGGGGTGTTTCTGGTGGTAGCGGCGGGGGGCGCTCTGCGCTTTGCGGGCCTGCGCGGCAGGGGACCTGTACCCGAGCAACTACTGAAGATCTACCGAAGTCAGTCAGTGGATCAACTTGTCATCACATACCCTTTTGACGGAGCGGTTTTTCCACCTGATATTATCCCGGCGGAATTTGCCTGGCAGCCGACTCCAGGTGCATGCCGATGGCTGGTATGTTTCGAGGCGCCCGACGCAAAGCCGCCGATCCACGCCTTTACCAATTGCCCGGATTGGACTCCTGGCACCGTCCAATGGCAGGAGATCAAGATGCGCAGCACCGGGCGGGCGGCTCATGTTACCATATTGGCGCTGGACGGCGCCTCACGTCGCCCGAAGGTGCTTGCCGGCGGAAGGGTCGCTTTCACCACGTCGGTCGATGTCGTTGGTGCGCCGATCTTCTACCGAGAGGTTAACCTGCCGTTCAGTGAAGCGGTGAAGGACCCGACGAAGATATCGTGGCGTTTCGGCAGTATAGACTCACATAATCAGCCGCCTGTGGTGCTGACCAATCTGCCGGTCTGCGGCAATTGCCACTCGTTCTCGACCGACGCGGCGATCCTCGGCATGGACGTGGACTACGCCAACAGCAAGGGTTCCTACGCGATCACGCAGGTTGCCGAGGAGATGGTGCTGGATGCAGACGGTATCATTACGTGGGACGAGTACAGGCGAGGCGACAATGAACAGACGTTCGGACTGCTGTCGCAGGTGTCGCCCGACGGACGATACGTGATCAGTACCGTCAAGGACCGCTCGGTCTTCGTGCCCAAAGACAACCTGGCGTTCTCGCAGCTTTTCTTTCCGATCAAGGGAATACTCGCCTGGTATGATCGCGCCTCGGAGACCTTCCACGCGCTGCCGGGCGCCGACGATCCCGACTACGTGCAGAGCAATCCCTCATGGAGCCCCGACGGAAGATACGTGCTGTTCGCGCGCAGCCGCGCGTATACGCTCAAAAAACTCAAAGACGACGGCAGAGCGGTGCTCACCAGGGAGGAATGCGAGGAGTTCCTCACCGGCGGCAAGACGTTCCAGTTCGATCTGTACCGTATTCCGTTCAACGAGGGTAAAGGCGGCACGCCGGAGCCGGTGACAGGCGCCTCCCACAACGGCTTCAGCAATTACTTCGGCCGCTATTCCCCAGATGGTCGCTGGATAGTGTTCTGTCGCGCGGCCAGCTTCATGCTCTTGCAGCCGGACAGCGAGCTGTACATCA
>JAWLHD010000147.1:0-8765 GCA_041690555.1 Anaerohalosphaeraceae bacterium | reverse complement strand
TACGACTGGCTGGTGCCGGCGGTGGAGTCGCAGGAGTGCCTGGTGCGGATTACGTCGGCGGCTTCGTCGAAGATCACAGACCAGAGCGAAGCGGTGTTTGAGATTTACGGCTGCCCGCTGAAGGCGGACCTCACCGGCGACTGTAAGGTCGATATGGCGGACCTGGCGGTGCTTGCGTCGGAGTGGCTGATGTCGGAGTCGTCGGAGGAGCCGCAGAGCAACGCGGCGGATTTCGACGGCAGCGGCAGGGTCGACTGGAATGACCTTGAAGCGTTTGCCGCAAACTGGCTTAAGCAGGATGCCGGCATGTATGATCTGGACGGCACCGGGGATGTGGATTTGAATGACTTCGCGGTCTTAGCGGGAAGCTGGCGGTGGAAGAGGTAGCCGGCTGATAGTCCTTTGTTGCGGGTTTTCAATACAGGCCGCGGGTGCGAGCGATCCGCGGCCTGTTTTCTTTGCACATTCAACACAAGAAAATCTTTCTTGCGACATGTCGATGACCAGCCTAATATACGGATGTAAGGTGCCGATGAACGTCTTTGGCAAACCGCCAGCGGCTTGCCTGAGGTGGTCCATACATTGCATCGAATTCAAATGGTGAACTGGGAGCCTGGAAGCTATGGCGGCCATGCATCAGATCGAAGAAATGGCACACAAGATTGTCAGCGAGTTTGATCCGGAGCGTATTGTGTTGTTCGGGTCTCATGCCAGCGGCACGGCAACCGCAGATTCCGATGTGGATGTGCTCGTCATCATGCCTTTTGAAGGCAAGCCGTTCTGGAAATCGCTCGAGATTGCAAATCGTGTAAATCCTGCTTTTCCGGTCGATCTTCTGGCGCGCCGTCCGGATGATATACAACAGCGTTACGAACAGGGCGATCCGCTGATCCGGGAGGCTTTGGACCGCGGAAAGGTGCTGTATGAACGTAGTGGATGAATGGATTATCAAGGCCCAGGGCGACTTCCTGACGGCATCGCGCGAGGTGAAGGCAAATCCCCCCAACTATGATGCGGTGTGCTTCCATGCCCAGCAATGTATCGAGAAGCTGATCAAGGCGCTGTTGATTCGGCATAAGACGCCGCCGCCGCGAACGCATGATTTGACGGTTCTTGACACTTTGCTGCGTTCCGTCCGCGCCGACTGGCACTGGCCGGTAGAGCAGCTCCGATTGCTGTCGCAAGCGGCGGTTGTTTTTCGCTATCCCGGCGAGTCTGCGAGTGCAGAAGAAGCCGAGGCCGCGTTGGACGTCTGCCAGGCGATGAGGAAGCGCTTACTGGATGCCTTGGGCGCCGATTCATGACTTGTGACATGTTCCGTTTTTTCCAACGGCACCATCATGCTGCATAAACAGCCCAAATCCTCAACACGATGTTTCGGCACAGACCCGCCTCATGGTCCTTACCTGGGGGTCATGCGGTGGAGGAAGATTAGGGCCTTGTCGTCGAGGGTGTCGGAGCCTGTGGCGGCCTTGATGAGGTCGAACCAGTCCTGCTGGTGCTGCTCCAAACCGCCCTCATCTTTGGCCGCCTCGCGCCTGTAATTGATCTTACCGTTGCCGTATTTGGCGTGCATGTCGTCCAGAAATCGCTGTTCTTCGCGCGTGAGATTCTTGAGGTCGACGGCTTCGTACATCTGCCACGTCTGGGCGAGCATGGGCAGTTGCATGATATAGTATTTCTCAAACGGGGAAAACTCAAGTTTTTCGCCAATTCCCCATTTGCGATAGATGTCGGACTGGAGCGATTCCTCGGGCATCACGAAATCCGCCAATAGCGGTGGCACCTGGCCTTTGCTTTGAAACCGTTTAAAAAGCGACTTCGTGAAGTTCATCATTCTTTGCCGATAAGCCCGTTCTTCTGATGACAGCCTAAGCGGTGCTTGTCTGTCGGTGTCTGGCGCTGCGTTAGCGGTTTCGGGGGCAATGCCATGCTTGCCTGTGTCCTCCGACATGCCTATCGACTGTCTGAGTCTCGTTACCACGAGTTCACCGTCTTGAGAAGAGCCTTGGGCGGCGACGTAGATTAAGTCGCCCTGCACCAGAAACACCCTTGGAGACAGGCCCATAGGTGGGGATGCCTTGTAGAGGAGATGACCGTCACAATCGTATTTCAGCAGCAGGTTCACGTCATACTTGAGCGGCAGATTCGTTTCGTTTATGAACTGCTTCGAAGCTTGACCGCGGCCAAGGACATAGACGCATCCGTTGGCAATCTGAAGGCCCACGATGCTTTCGGAACCGTTGGCCTTGCTTTCGTTGTACTCCGTGCGCCACACTTCCCGCCCACGACGATCAATCTTGCAGAGAAAGATGTCGCTGCCGGTTACTTTGCGATCGACGGTGCCGCAGATATATAGGTTTCCGTCTGCGTCTTGTCCGCTGCCCTGGAGTCTTATCACTGGGCCGTCAAGGTTGAGCCCGTTCAGGTGAGACCCTCGCTCATCATAGAAATCGAACCTGAATCGGTCTCGGGACTTTCTGTCGGACCGGTAGAAGAACTCCGGCGTGGTTGGAGGACCAACCATGTTGTAGGATTTCTGCCAGAGCTTGCGGCCGTCGAGGGTGTACTTGGCTGTACCGGAACCGAGAACATATACGCAACCGGCTTTGTTATCCAGAAGCACGGTGCTTACAAGCGGAGGGCCCTCGAACGTCATCGTATCGCCCCACTGCTCCTGACCCGAAGCCGTGTATTTTGAGAGGATAACCTTACTTCTGGTGCGACTGAAGTCTGCGGCAGAACCACATAGATAAATACTGCCTTCGCCATCTTTGGCGGCGCTGCTGAAGCTTAGGTTTTTGGATGTGCGATTCCACAGCAATTGTCCGTCGAACGAGTATACCAGCATAACGCCTTCGCTGACGCCCTCGGCATACCGCGTGCCGCCAAGGGTCAAGACGCCGTTGTCAAGCAGAATGATCTTGCACGGCTCATCTATGCTGTCTTTGGCTGCGCCATATCGCCGGGTCCATTCGATCGCGCCGGTTGGGCTGAATTTGCATACTGCTATATCGCGGTACATGCTTCCGCTGGCATAGGGAACGTCGGCTCGGCTTCACTGACACCGCAGAGGTAAACGTTTCCCGGCGAATCGACGACCAGATCAATTGGATAACCATAATTGCTTCCGGGACCGCGGTACGCGGCTGTCCACTCAACGGTGACACCGGTGGGAGCGGCGGCGAGACTGAGGAACACTACCAACTGGCTTGCGATGATCATGATCTATACCTCCGTTGTGCCCGGGGCATCGCGACGCCGATCATTGTAGCGGTTTTGGCGGCGATGGACAAGGGATTTCTGGTCGCTTCTATTCAAGCAGTAAGGTACTGGTCGATGAGGGGGTCGGCGGCCTGGGGGAGGATTCCGAGGAGCCAGGCGAGGTCTACCACCGTCGGGCGTTTTCGGATTTCGTGCATGTGGGTGATCGCTGCTTTCAGGCGGGGGCGGGGACATTGGATTTGGTTGTGGGTGTGGGCGGCGTTGGCTTGTCTTAAGCAGTCTTTGATTTCGTGCGGGGTGCGGACATGGGGGCGGACGGCATTTTTAAAGCTGTTCCAGGTTTGGGGGTTGGTGATTTTTTCAGCGATGGCTTTCATTAGCGGCTGCTTGTTTCGGTATTGCTCGGCGACGTTGGGGGCGAGTTTGTCCCAGAAGGCGTGGTCGATGTCGGTTGGGACGGCTACGGGTTTTGGGGTGTCGATTTTGAGGATTTGTTCGTAGAGTGCGGCGGCGAAGATGGTGCCGAGGCCGACCTGGCGGCCGTGCAGGTCATGGGGGACATCGTCGACGAAGGACATCATGTCGAGGGTGTGGCTGAGCATGTGTTCGCCGCCGGATGCGGGAGCGGACGTGCCTACGACGGTCATTGCGATACCGGAATAGATGAGGGCGTTGAAGAGGGCTTCAATTGCAGCGGGGTCGCGATTGCGAATCGCGGAGGGGTTGTCGAAATAGGCGGGTTCGAGGTCGTTTATGAGCCCGGCGCAGAACGGGCAGAAGTACTCGTCAAGGAACAGGTAGTTCATGAGCCAGTCAGCGGTGCTGACGGGCTTGGCGAGGACGTCGCCCAGCCCGGCGGCGGTGAGTTCGAACGGCGCATCGCGGATGACCGACGGGACAGCGAAGACGGCTAATGGAGCGCGGGCCACGTGCAGGGTCTTGACGCCTCTAATCGCGGGGGCGACGTTGGCTGCGGTGTAGCCGTTCATGGTGGCGGCGGTGGCGAGGATGGCGTAGGGGAGGTCGCGTTCAAACGCCAGCCACTTGGTAAGGTCGTTGATAACGCCGGCGCCGACGGCAAGCATTATGTCGGCGGGCGCAATTTGTCGATCGAGTACAGCAAATGTGCAGTCGTCGCAAATGGGGCAGCCATGCGAACCGTCGGGGACGATGATGTGCGAGACGGTCCACCCCCCCTGCCGCAACACCGCAGCAGCATGTTCCCCCGAAAGAGACCACGTGCGCATGTCGGCCAGGAGCATAACACGGCGGGCGGGCGTGAATGCGGCAAGCGTTTGCGGGACGGCCTCGACGGCCTCTTCCGAGTAGATGATGCTGCTGACGGGCACAGTGTGGGTCTTGCCGCATTGGCACTGGAAAGTGGAATTCAGAAGCTCGCCATGGTTCATGTCTTTCCCAATTCTCCCTGGTTTGCGCACAGTCCATGATACTGGTTACAGTATTTTTTCGAGCGTTATGGGCTGGTTGTCTGTGAAGCGGGCGGCTTCGGCATCGGCGGGGTTCATCATTATATAGTCGGTATTGGCGTCCGCGGCGGGCGGGCCTGCTTTTACATGGACGGACCGCAGGCCGCCGTAGTACCAGCGCGCATGGTTGGCATACAGAAGGTCGCCGGGGTCGGCGGACATTGTATCGAGCGTCTTCCGAGAGACGATGACGGTCCCCTCTTCGAGGGCGGGGTCAACGCTGACTACTACTTTGGCTATCTTGCCGGGTCTTCGGTTTGGTTCTGCGCCCTTGTATTGACGCATTGCGTCAAGCTGCGTGCCGGCGACGAGGCCTTTGATCTGTGCAAGAGGTTTGGGTCTGGTGAAGAGCGAGACCGCTATGCCGAGCGAAGCGGAGGCTATCAGACCAAAGAGTGCCCGCATGAACTTGTAGCTGCCGGATCCCATGCCGAAATCAAACGGCCCAACGAGGGCATCCGGCCA
Organism: Anaerohalosphaeraceae bacterium; assembly: GCA_041690555.1. Taxonomy (GTDB): domain Bacteria; phylum Planctomycetota; class Phycisphaerae; order Sedimentisphaerales; family Anaerohalosphaeraceae; genus JACZKQ01. The sequence continues at coordinate 3,588 of JAWLHD010000147.1, read as the reverse complement.
GATGAATGACGCAGCAACGAGCAATGCACCCCCGGTGATCGTTGCGAATGCGGCTACGGGGGTATATCGACGCCAGGTTATGCCCAGGAATATCGCAACGAGTACCGGCGGCGTGACGGCGGCAGTGAACATGCCGTGTGCGCCGTAGATGGTGTCTTTCATAAAAACGGGCACCAGCGCCAAACCAAGCGCCGCCGCGACAAGACTGGTGATACGTGCGACGACAAGGTAGTGTTTGTCGTCCGCCTCACGCCTGACGTAGGGCTTCCATATATCGTTTACGAATATGGCGCTTACGGCGTTGATGAGCGAGTCGGCGGTGCTCATGAGCGCCGCCGTAAGGGCGGCCAGAACGAAACCGAAGAGCCCCGGCAGGCAGAGAAAATGCGCGGCCTTCACAAATGAATCGCCGGCCGAGGTCGTCAGTTCGCCGTTGTTGACCAGCGCCTTGGCGATCCATCCGCCGCAACTGGTCGCGATGGCCGCCAGCGGCGTCAGGACGAGTATCCAGGCGACGACCATGCGACGTGAATCGTGCACGCTCTTGAGCGAAAGGAATCGCATGATGAAGCCCTGGTGCATAAGCATGAGGGCGCCGGTGTTGGCCAGCGCGTCCTGGACGTAGATGCCGATGAAGCTGAACTCGGGAGGATCGGCGAAGTCTGAGAAGGCGTATTTGTGGCTCTGCGGCAGCAGAGCCCAAAAGTCGCCGAAGCCGCCGAAGTGGTATATCCCCGCGGCGAAGAGACCCATTCCGGCGATGAGCAGTATGATGCCCTGCGCCAGGTCCGTCATGATGATCGCGGTCTGCCCGCCGATGTAGACGTAAAGCGCCACGGCGACCGCCGTAATGGCGGCGCCCGTCATGATTTGCCAGCCGAGAAGCGTCTGAAGCGTCTTGCCCAGAGTGATCAGGTTTATGCCGATGTAGCCAATGATGTAGATGAGGATGATGACGGTGGCCGCGATGCGAGTGGGCTTGTCGAAACGCGCTTCCATGTATTCGGGGATGGACTGGATGCGGCGGTAGTACACGATTGGAATCCAGACCAGGACCAGAACGGGCACCCAGAACCAGTCATTGAAGTACGTCTGCGTGCTGCTGATACCGTAGGTGAAGCCGGCTGCGCTGTACTTGATAAAGCTGTAGCTGCCCACGACGGTTGCCACGCATGAGAATGCGATGAGCCACCATGCGAATCGCTGCCCGCCGAAAAAGAAATCCTTGGTGCTTTTCGTGTATCGACCGAAGCACAGGCCGAAGCCGAGCACAACGACGAAGTACGTAAGCATGACTCCGTAATCGAGTATGCCGCCGATCGCCTGGGCGATGATCATGGTGTTGCTCCTTCGGGCAGGTGCGGGGCGAGAAAAGTGAACACCGCCGCCAGGACCAGCAGCCCGATGAACCCGGCCGCGAAAATCACCATGAAACGGCGGTCTCGCGCCAGACTCAAATCAAGATACCGGCCGCGGAGGCCGCAGACTATGCCGACGATACAGAGGAGTCCTCCAACGCCGAACTGACAGATGATTGGCCATACTCGTGACATTTGTTGTTAATCCTTTGCGGGATGGGAAGCGAGTTGTTCGGCAAGCCATGCCGGACGGTTGGTGGTTATACCGTCGACGCCGAGAGCGACGAGTCGGCGCGCCTCGTCGGGATCGTCGACGGTCCAGACATAGAGGCCGAGGCCGGACTCCCGGACCTGACGCGAGAATTCTTCGGTTACCCCGGCAAAGTGAACGTCAAGGCCGTCGAGCTTCTTCTCCTGTGCCCGGCGAATCAGGGACGCATCGTGGGGGATATAGCGGTTTGTTACTTTCTGCTTTTCGGTGCCCTTGAGCCAGTACACCGGGGTCCGCGGCATCCGCTCCTTCGCAAGGGCGACCACGTCGATATCGAAGCCGATGATAACGATGCGCGACAGTTTGCCGCTCTTGCGAAGAATTCCTTCGAGGACCGGGACCGTTTCGGGTCCGCTCTTGATTTCGACGTAGAGTTTTCGGTGCGGGGGTATGGTTTGGAGCACTTCTTCGAGGAACGGAATCTTCTCGCCCGCAAACTCCTCCGACTTGAACCGCCCCACCTCGAGCTTTCGCAACTCTTCCGCGGCAGTGTCGGCCACGACAAGTTTGGTGCCGGCGGTTCGCTTGGTGTCTTTGTCGTGTATGACAACGATGCGTTTGTCGGCGGTCAGGTGCACATCTATTTCGACGTCGAAGTCCTGCCGCCAGGCAAGCATCACGGCGGCAAGCGTGTTTTCGGGGGCATCGTATGATGCACCGCGGTGGGCGATGATCTCGACGTCAGGCTTACAGCCAGCCAGAGATGCGGCCATACATAAACATCCGTAAAGGAGCATTTTGTTCATTTTTACGCCCGTCCAATGAAGGTTGTCATGCTGCTTTCACAGGATAACTGAATTAATGTTGGAATCAAGCGGCTTTTTTTTGCAGTTTGAACTTATCATTTCGCCTGTTTTTGCAGAATTATTATGTATCCATGTTGGGGCGGATGCGTTAGATTGTTGTGATATTCGGTGAGCCGCCGCCCGATGCGGGGGACGCCTCAGGCGGATGTCACCCTCTTTGGGGGAAAACAGACAAATGAAAATTCTGCTCATTAATCCTACTACGCCGGACACTTTCTGGGGTCTTAAAAACGCGGTGAAGTTTATCGCTCGCAAGGCGTCGCTTCCCCCGCTGGGCCTGCTGACAATCGCCGCGATGCTGCCCAAGGCATGGGACAAACGTCTGGTGGATACGAACACACGCCGGCTGCGCGACTCAGATATCACGTGGGCGGATTACGTCTTTATTACGGGCATGGTTATTCACAAGGAAAGCGTGGAGCAGATTATCAGCCGGTGCAAGATTCTCGGCAGGCCCGTCGTCGCGGGCGGGCCCTTGTTCACCGCCGCCGCGGATGAATACGGACACGTCGATCATCTTGTGCTAAACGAGGCGGAGATCACACTGCCGCAATTCCTGGCGGACCTGAAGGCCGGCACCGCCAAGCGCATATACCAGACAGAGGACAAGGCCGATCTGAATGAGACGCCTGCGCCGCTTTGGGAGCTTGTCCGGATGAAAGATTATGCGTCGATGTGCGTTCAGTTTTCGCGGGGCTGCCCGTTCGACTGCGACTTCTGCGAGGTTACCACGCTTTTGGGACACCGCTTCCGCATGAAGTCGACTCGGCAGGTGCTTGCGGAGATGCAGGGGCTTTATGAATGGGGCTGGCGCGGCAATGTGTTCTTCGTCGACGATAATTTCATCGGGAACAAGGCGGCGATCAAGCGCGAGCTTCTTCCGGCGATCGAGGCGTGGATGAAACAGCACGATTATCCTTTTTCCCTGTATACACAGGTTTCGATAAACCTGGCGGACGATGCAGCGCTAATGGAGGCAATGTCGTCGGCGGGTTTCGAGTCGGTGTTTGTCGGCATCGAGACGCCCAGCGAGGAGGGGTTGCAGGAATGCCGAAAGGTGCAGAATACCGGACGGGACCTGAAGGAGTGCGTCTCGCGGATACAGCGGTGCGGACTGCAAGTGCAGGCAGGATTCATCCTGGGTTTCGACAGC
>JAWLHD010000146.1:0-8801 GCA_041690555.1 Anaerohalosphaeraceae bacterium | reverse complement strand
AGGCAAAGACCGAAGCCAGCCGGGCAGTGAACTGCATACGAATTTCAGTCTTAGCGCCGATGGCGAGTATCTGGCTTTGGCGGCGCCGGACGGCTCTGTAATTGCGTCCTACGAACCGCAGTATCCTACGCAGTTGCGGGATATTTCCTACGGTCTGGCACACTTCGCATCGCGTCTGATTGATGAAGGCGCCGAGGTCAGGTACGTAGTACCCACCAGGAACGATGCCACGGCGGATTGGACGACGGCGAGCTTCGACGATTCGGCATGGAAAACCGGCAAGACGGGACTGGGCTTTGGCGTCGCAGCAGACGAAGGCATGGTCGCATATTATCCGATGGACGAGGGATCGGGCACTGTGCTGCACGACGCTGTGGGCGGACACGACGGGCAGTTGCGCGGCGCAGTCAACTGGGTCCCGGGCCCGCTTGACGGAGCACTCGGAACGGCGCTTAATTTCGGCGGCAGCGGCGGCGACCACGTGGACCTCGGCAGATGGAATCCCTCCGAGGGTACCGGGCAATTGACGGTAGCGCACTGGCTGTACTGGCGAGGCGGCGGGGCAACGTGGCAGGGATCGATGGGCAAGCGCGACACATGGAGCGCAGGCAATATGATGTGGCAGGTTGAACTGACGCTCAATTCGAATCCCCAGGGATATCTTGAATTCAAGCGCGAAGGCAGCACGCCGGGCTTCGGCTTTACCATGCCGACAAACGAATGGGTCCATGTGGCTGTGACGTTCAATGGAAGCACCGCCACAATGTACAGGAACGGAGTGCCCATTGGGACCGATGGTTTCTCGTTCGTCTATAATACCGAAGCGACCCTGACCATCGGCGCCTGTGAGGTCAACGGCGGTAATCCGTGGAATGGAACGATCGACGAAGTGCGGCTGTATAACCGTGCACTTACCTCCGAGGAAGTGGCAGCACTTGCTGCCGGGGGTACTGTGGGCACATCGCTGCAGCAGGAGATGATGGGAGTAAACACATCAATGTGGTGTCGAATAGCTTTTGACGTCGAGGATCCGACAAGCCTTGACGCCCTGGAGCTCCGCATGAAATACGAAGACGGGTTCGTAGCCTATCTGAACGGCACCGAAGTAGCCCGACGCAATGCTCCCGGCTCGGTTGGCAAGGATTCATGGAACGCCGCAGCAGCCTCCGACAGGCCGGACGAACAGGCAAAGACTTTCGAGAGCATAAGTCTGACACCCTGGATCGGATTGCTCAACGCTCACCCTGCAAAGAACGTTTTGGCAATCCACGGACTCAATGACTCCGTCAGCAACGGCGAGTTCATGGTACTTCCGGTTATGATCGGCGCAAGCAATGTTGAGACGCCCCAGTACTTCACCACACCTACTCCAGGCGCCTACAATGTGGCAGGCGCGCTCGGGCTGGTCGATAACGTATCGTATAGCGCTGATCGAGGCTTCTACAATGCACCGTTCGATCTGGCATTGACAACCGGCACACCGGGCGCTGAGATTCACTATACTCTTGATGGCTCGACGCCCTCGGTCGGGCTTGGTACACTCTATTCCGGTCCAATTCGAATTGACAAGACGAGTACCGTGCGCTCAATTGCCGTAAAGCCTGGCTATCTGCATTCGAAGGTGAAAACGCACACATATCTGTTCATTGACGACGTGTTGACTCAATCGCCTGGCGGCGAGCCGCCTGGCCCTGGCTGGCCGGCTGGTTCCGTAAATGGGCAGGTCATTGATTACGGCATGGACCCCGACATCGTGGTGCTGGATTACCGATACAATACCCTGGTGGACGACGCACTGGTGGCCCTGCCCTCGATATCACTGGTAACCGACCTTGAGCACTTGTTCGATCCTGCAACGGGCATTTATGTCAATGCACGGCAGGATGGAAGGCTTTGGGAGAGACCGGTCTCTGTTGAGCTTCTTAATCCCGACGGTTCCGAAGGTTTCCAAATTAACGCCGGGCTGCGCATTCGGGGCGGGTACAGCCGAAGCGGCGACAACCCGAAACATGCATTCAGGCTTTTCTTCCGGGGCGAATACGGTGAATCGAAACTTAAGTATCCGCTCTTCGGCGACGAGGGTGTCGATTCGTTCGACAAGGTCGACCTGCGAACGGCTCAGAACTACTCCTGGAGTTTTGGGGGAGACAACCGTAATACAATGCTGCGCGAAGTCTTCAGCCGCGACACCCAGCGGGATATGGGTCAACCATACACGCGGAGCCGTTATTATCATTTATATGTTAACGGACATTACTGGGGCATATTTCAGACACAGGAGCGATCCGAGGCACGCTTTGCCGAATCATATTTTGGCGGCGAAGTCGAAGATTATGACGTTGTAAAAGTCGACACCGGCGCCGGCTACACGATCCATACCACCGACGGCAATCTCGACGCGTGGCAGCGGGCCTGGCAAACCGCTACTGCAGGATTCCAAACCGATGAGGCCTACTATCGTATACAGGGCATGAACGTCGACGGAAGCGAAAATCCGCAATACGAACGCCTGATCGATATTGAAAACCTCATGGACTATATGATCAACACCTATTTCGTGGGGGATTTCGACGGGCCTGTCTCCAATTTCCTGAGCAACCAGAGTCCCAACAATTTCTATGGCGTTTATAACCGCAACGGCCGTGACGGCTTCAGGTTCTTCCGCCATGATGCCGAGCATTCGCTCTTCTGGGGTTGGGACCGGACCGGACCCTGGCCCGCTGGAGAAGCTTTCAACAAGTTTAACCCGCAGTGGCTTCACCAGCAACTCACTGCCAATCCGGAGTACCGCCTCCGCTTTGCCGACAGAGTCCACAAGCACTTCTTCAATGGCGGAGTCCTCACACCTGCGGCGAACGTCGCCAGATTCAATGCTCGCCGCGAGCAGATCGATCTTGCGATCATTGCCGAATCGGCTCGCTGGGGCGACTCCAAGACATCCACGCCACGCAACCGAAATGACCACTGGCTTCCTGAGGTCAACTGGCTGGTTAACTCATACTTCCCCGTCAGGACAAATGAAGTCTTGGGACAATTCCGCAATCATGGATGGTACCCCAGCGTTGATGCGCCGGTATACAATCAAAACGGAGGGCACGTTGATGCCGGATTCAATGTGACACTGGCCAATCCCAACGGCACAGGAACCGTCTACTATACAACCGATGGCAGCGACCCGCGCCTGCCCATCCGACTCTCTGCACCTGGGGGAACAGTAACGTTAATCGCCGAGAACGCGCCCAAACGCGTCATGGTTCCGACCGGCGACCTGCAGGGCGGCGTCGGCTCCATTCTCACTGAGTACTGGTTGGGAATCGAGGGCACGGCAGTATCCAATCTGACCAGTCATCCTAACTACCCGGCCAAACCCAGCAGTTCGGAATACCGAACCTCCTTCGAGATACCCACAGACTGGGCCGACTTCTATGGAACCAGAATGCGCGGTTACCTGCATCCGCCGCAGACGGGTAGCTACACTTTCTGGATAGCAAGCGACGACGCCAGTCAATTATGGCTCAGCACCAATGCCGACCCGACCAACGCAAACATGATCGCGGAAGTAACAGGCTGGACCAGTTCCCGTCAATGGAACAAGTATTCCAGCCAGCAGTCAACGGCAATAAGCTTGACGGCCGGGCAGAGATACTACATCGAGGCTCTGCAGAAGGAACATGGCGGCGGAGACAATCTCGCAGTAGCCTGGCAGGGTCCGGGAATCAGCACCCGAACGGTCATCGCTGGCCAATACTTGTCGCCTGCAGGCATGGTCTGGGCCACAAATGATTATGACGACTCGGCCTGGACCCAGGGCAGCGGCGGGGTCGGCTTCGAACGCAACCCCGGCGATCCAATCAACTACACTTCCCTGATCGGCATCGACGTGGAAAGTGCGATGTACAACAAGAACGGAACATGCTACATCCGCATTCCGTTTACCGTAGACAATCCTGACCTTTCGGCGATGACTCTTCGCGTGAGATACGATGACGGTTTCATCGCCTGGCTTAACGGCTCCGAGGTTGCAAGAAGGAACTATAGCGGCGCACCGGAATGGAATGCAACCGCGGACACGTCCCATGCCGACAGTGCGGCGGTTGTTTTTGAGGATATCGACCTTTCGGCTCACATAGGCAAGCTCCGCACCGGAGGCAATCTGCTTGCCATCCAGGGACTTAATGTGACCGCAAACAGCAACGACTTCCTGATCTCAGTCGAGATGATCGGCGCCGAGATCAGCCAGGGCGATCCATCACCGGGCGCTGCGCTATACACGGGACCGGTCGCCCTGACGGAGAGCACGCGCGTCAAGGCCCGGGTTCTGAGCGGACAATGGAGCGCGATGAACGACTTCACGTTTGCGGTAGGACCGGTTGCGGAAAACCTGCGCATTACTGAGATCATGTACCACCCCACCAACGGGGATGAGGAATTCGTCGAGATGACCAACACAGGTACGGAAGCAATCAATCTCAATCTGGTGCAGTTCACAAGGGGCATCCGCTTCACTTTCCCGTCTGTGTGGCTTTCGCCGGGTGAATACGTGTTGATCGTCAGGGATACGGCCGCCTTCGAAGCGCGGTATGGGACAGGGCTCAACGTCGTCGGCCAGTATGAGGGCGCGCTGGATAACAGCGGCGAACGCCTGGCGCTCGTGGATGCCGCAGGCGCTGCAATCCATGATTTCGTGTACAAAGACACATGGTACGATATAACCGACGGGCCGGGCTTTTCGCTCACAATTCGGGATGCGACGGCCCCGCTCGATGCGTGGGGCAGCAAGAGTGGGTGGAGACCGAGCGCTTACGCGGGTGGTTCACCGGGTTACGACGACTCAGGAGTCATCCCTGACCCCGGCGCGATTGTCATCAATGAGGTTCTTGCCCATTCCCACGGAGAAGCACCCGATTGGCTCGAACTGCACAACACGACGCCGGCCGCGATCAACATCGGCGGCTGGTTCCTCAGCGACAACCCCGGCAATCCCACAAAGTACGAGATTTCGCCGGGCGTTTCGATTCCAGCCCACGGGTATGTTGTCTTCTACGAAAACCTGCATTTCAACAATCAAGGTGACCCGGGCTGCCATCAGCCGTTTGCCTTTAGCGAAAACGGCGAGGCGGCAATCCTCACCAGTGGCGAGGGAGGTGTGATAACCGGATACACCGCCGAGGAGAGCTTCGGCGCCTCCGAAACAGACGTCGCCTTCGGACGGTATCAGAAGAGCACCGGCTCATTCAATTTCGTCCCAATGAGCGTCAATACCCCGGGCTACCCGAACGCATATCCAAAGGTGGGCCCTGTGGTAATCAGCGAGATCATGTACAATCCGCCCGGCAACCCGGATGCCGAATACGTGGAGCTGCTTAATATCACCGGTTCAAATGTGGCGATGTACGATTACGAAACCGGAGAACCGTGGATATTCGAAGATGATGGAGGCATTGCATTCTCATTCCCAACGCCGCCGGTGGTAATGTCGCCGGGAGAGCGGATACTGCTCATCAAGGACCCGACCGCCTTTTTCGCAAGCTTTGCGCCCGCCCCGGGGACGCAGATCTTCGCGTGGTATACGGGCGCTCTGAATAACGCCGGCGAAAAAATACAGCTTTCCAAGCCGGGCGACGTGGATTCATCCGGCAAACGGTATTACATCCGCGTGGACCGAGTCGTGTACAGCGACGGCTCGCACCCTGTCGACGGCGATCCGTGGCCCGTCAGCGCCGACGGAGCAGGCGACGCACTGCACCGGATAAACGCCGCCGACTACGGCAATGATGTAATCAACTGGCACGCCGCTGCGCCGACGCCCGGCTGGTAACTCCAGTCCCGCGATGCACCGTCAGAAGAACAGGTAGCTGAACTTGGCAAGTGGAGACAACTTCGGGAATCGACCATTTGTGCTGTACCCACGCAGTGCATGATATGAAAACAGCGTCGGGCAGGTCGGATTGCTGAATCAAAGAACAAAGCGGAGAACAAATGAAACTGCCCCGATTCCTTGTTGTCTCAGTCGCCGGTTTGACTATGCTGCTCTTTGTCGCGACTGCTGCCGCCTACTTTGACCGCCCCGCCGGCGACATTACCGCGGACTTCCTGGTCAATATGGATGATCTCTTCGACCTGGCACACAGATGGCTGGACCCGACGGGCGGACCCGCGGATATCTATCCGGGCAACGGGGTTGACTTCAACGATTTTGCCGTGCTTGCATACGATTGGGGCCTCGACGGTCGGCCGGTGCTTGTCACGGAATTTATGGCCTCCAACGGGTCTGCCGCGCCTTTGACGGAGGGCGAATTGCTCGACATCGACGGCGACGCCTCCGACTGGATCGAAATCTGCAACCCTACCAACATCGCTGTCGACATCGGTGGATGCTATCTGACGGACGATCCGGATGATTTGCGGAAATGGCGGTTTCCGGCGCCGCTCTCGCTGGCGAGCGGTCAATACCTAATCGTCTTCGCGTCAGGCAAGGATCGGCGCCTCGCCGGGTCGGAGCTGCACACAAACTTCAGCTTGAGCGCAAGCGGAGAATACCTTGCACTTGCAGCCCCTGACGGCACTACGATAATACATCAGTATGTCTCTCATTCACTCGGCAGCGGTCAATTCGGCTTTCCTCCGCAGGAACGAAACGTATCCTACGGGCTCCACGAAGGCGCGGAGCGGTACTTCGCTCTGCCGACGCCAGGCGCCGCCAACAACCCCATCTACATTGATTTCGTGTCAAACTTGGAGGTCTCGCCCGCCCGCGGAATGTACGACTCGGCCTTTCCTGTAACGCTCTCGACCGACACGGCCGGTGCGACTATCCGGTACACGGTCGACGGCAGCGAACCGAGCATCTCCAACGGCCTGACCTACACGCACCCGATCAATATTAAAACCACGACCACTCTGCGGGCCGCCGCTCTGCGAACCGGCTGGCGGCCGTCAGCGGTCGCCACCAACACCTACATTTTCCCAATCAACGTAAAGACACAGAGGGCCCCGCTGGGTTATCCGGCGTCCTGGAGCGGATATCCGGCGGATTACGACATGGACCCCGAAATTTGCAACGCCGCCGCCTATCGAGACCGCATAGCACCGGCTCTTGGTTCAATCCCCACCATGTCGATCGTAACACACAGAGACAATCTGTTCAGCACAACTTACAATGCACTCACCGGGGGCATCTACATGTATCCCGGACATTCGTCCACCGGAGGGGCTGGCTGGGAGAGGCCTGTGTCGGTCGAATACTTCAACGCCGCTGACGGTTCCGGATTTCAGATTGACTGCGGCATCCGGATATACGGCGGCGAAAGCCGCAACCCCCAGAAATGCCCGAAGCATTCCTTTCGATTGCTTTTCAAAACTCAATACGGCCCGGCAAAACTCGAGTTCCCGCTTTTCGGCAGAGACGCCGCCGACGCCTTTGATACTCTGCTGCTCAGGGGCGGATTCAATAATTCATGGACACACTGGGACGGCGCTCAGCGGCTGCGAACCCAGTACATTCGAGACCAGTGGATGCGCGACACCCAGCTTGCCATGGGCCATGCTTCGGCTCACGGCGTCTATGTGCATCTGTATCTTAACGGCCTTTACTGGGGACTGTACAATCTCACGGAGCGTCCGGACGCTTCATTTGCGTCAGCTTACTACGGCGGCAAGAAGGAGGAATGGGATGCTCTGAACTCCAGCGTACCAACTGGAGACGGAAGCAAGGCTTCGTGGAATCTGGTGCAAAGCATGGCCAATACGCAAGACCTGAGCACACCCGAGGCCTATGCGGCGTTCGCCGAGCACGTGGACATCGACAATCTGATCGACTACATGATTCTGAACTTGTACGGCGGCAATCTTGATTGGGACGACCACAACTGGTACGCCGCCAAACGGCGAACTGAAGGCGAAGGGTTCAAGTTCTTCTGCTGGGATTCGGAGCGCACCCTTGAGAATCCTTATGGCGACAACCGTGTTAATATAAATCAAAACGACAAGCCCTCTCGGCTGTATACCGCCCTCAGGACAAATGCCGAGTTTCGCCTGCGCTTTGCTGACCGTGTATACCGGCACTTCGCAAACAACGGCGTGCTCACCCCGGAAGCTGCCGCCCGGCAATGGATGATTCGCGCCGCACAGATCGATGAGGCGGTAATAGCCGAGTCCGCCAGATGGGGCGATTATCGCCGCGACGTGCATTCCTACAGCAGCGGACCTTTCTATCTTTACACAAAAAACGATCATTGGCTGCCGGAACAGACTCGGTTGCTGAATGCGTATTTTCCCGTGCGCACGGACGTCGTCCTGAGCTTCTTCCAAAATAGCGGACTCTATCCGGCGATTGACCCGCCCCGCTTCTGGATCCAGGGAATTGTCCAGAACGGCGGGGCGATAAACAGCGGCCAGGCAATCACGCTGGGGCAGCCCGCCGGAACAGCTTATTACACCCTGGACGGCAGCGACCCTCGCAATGGACAGGTGTATACTGCGCCCTTCGTACTTGACCGCAGCACCGTGGTCAAGACACGGCTCCGCAGCGGCGGACAGTGGAGCGCGTTGAATGAGGCGGTTTTCGGTGTGGGTCCTGTTGCCAACAGTCTTCGGATTACGGAACTCATGTATCACCCCCCGGACGCGCCGGAGGCGGAGTTTGTGGAGCTTACTAATATTGGTGATGAGGCGATTAATCTTAATATGTGCCGGTTTACAAACGGCATTGATTTTACCTTTGGCGATGTTTCACTTGCTCCCGGTCAGCATGTTGTGGTGGTCTGCAACCGGGCGGTGTTCGAGTCGACGTATCCGGGCTT
>JAWLHD010000145.1:0-8812 GCA_041690555.1 Anaerohalosphaeraceae bacterium | reverse complement strand
TGGTTACGTCAGCCCCGCCGCTGCTGACCAGCTTCACGGCCTTGCCGTTGAAGTTGATCCCCTCATAATACGTCCCCGGCGCAACGACGATTTCATCCCCGCCCTCCGCCGCATCGATCGCCGCTTGAATCGAAGTAAACTCCCCCTCGCCCCCTGCGTCAACCATGATCGTCCGTGCCCAACCGCAGGGTACAATCAAAAGCAACATAAACCAAAAGCGCACAGGAACCCCGATAAATCGCGAAATGACCATTTACACCCTCCGATCAGGTTACAGCTAATTATAACTGATTTGGCGTCAGGAACGCACACACTGAAGTGCCACCGTCTTTCGATGCCCTCCTCAGCTTTGGATGTATTATAGCCGAAAACCGTCCCCGGTCAATGGTTTTTGTACAGAAAAAGCACCTGACGCCGTGACCGCACCGTTTTTTTGTCAGAAAACGCCCGCTGCCGCCACGAACCTCAAGCCTGCATGTGGAACCTCACCCGCAACAATCCGAAAAACCTTCTTGATGGGCCCCAATCGCGGTAGAATCGAACAACAGACGTGAACCGCCAGTATTTAAACCGTCGCTCTCGCGCGGCCGACTACGATTGACCAATAAAACAGGAGCCGACAGCTAAGATGCCCTTTACACCCTACCACTTCGGCCCCAGCGGCACCATCGGCCTGGTCCTGCGCCGCTGGCTCGACGTGCCGATGTTCCTACTGGCAAACGTCATCATCGACATCGAGGTCCTCGCCGCCCCCGGTCGATTCCCCCACCGCCACTGGCACTGGCACACCCTCCTCGTGGGTGGTCTCGTCGGAGCCGCCCTTGGCGCAGTGGTCCACTTGGCCATCCCGCTCCGTGTCTTTATCGCCCGACTGATGAATCTTGCCCGGATCCGCTATGAGCCTCGCCTGGCGCCCATGATGCTCGGAGGGCTGACCGGTGCATGGATGCACGTAATTATCGATGCGTTCTACCATTATGACGTACAGCCGTTCTGGCCAGCGAGCACAAACCCCCTCTATAACTTCGCTGGACAACATGGCCTGACACAGCCTTGCATACGGGCAATATGCCTTGCATTCTGGGGCGTTGCGATTATCCTTTATGCAGCGGCCGTGTGGTCCTTCTACCGGAACCGTTCCCGGTCCGCACCGAATGCAAAAGGATCATAGATCGAAAGCAGGAAACCTGTCAGGAGTACGACATGCGAAAAATCACCGGCTATTTTCTCCGCGGGCTGCTGGTGTTCGTCCCTGCGGCGCTGACCATTTTTGCCGTCGTGTGGGCCTTCACCAGGCTTGACGGGCTCCTTCGCGAGTTTTTTCGCATCGAGATCCCGGGGCTGGGACTGGCTATTACCATTGCGGCTATCTTCCTCATAGGTTTCCTTGCCTCCAACTTTGCCGGTCGATGGTTCTTCAACCTTATAGATCGCCTCTTCACCAGGCTGCCGCTTGCCAAGCTGCTGTATTCGTCGCTGAAGGATTTCATCGGCGCCTTTGCCGGCTAAAAGAAAAGCTTCGACAAACCCGTGGCCGTCGAACTCATGCCGGGCGGTCCCCTCGCCGTTGGTTTCATCACCCGCCAAAGCGTCGAGGTCCTCGGAATCGCCGACCACGTTGCGGTCTACTTTCCGCAATCCTACAATTTCGCCGGATCAGTACTGCTCATCGGCGCCGATCGCGTTCGTCCTCTTGCGCTGGACAGTTCCGAAGCTATGGCGTTTGTAGTCTCCGGGGGCGTAACCGGCGCCCAAAGCAAACAAAAGGCCGCCGAATCAACCGGCGGTGCATGACTCTGGAATCGGCCCGTGCAAACCTTAATCGTCGAAGAGAAAGACATCGACTCCGGCCTCGACCGGGACATTCGCGACCTGCTCGTCCTCTGCTTTCCTCACGTCCGCGACACATTCGCAACGGCGCGTCGATGGCGCGGCCATGTTCCGCTGTACAGCGTCATCCTCAAAGACGATGACGTGCTCTGTGCCCACGTGGCGGTAGTCGACCGTGCAATCCAGGCTGGCAACCAGACGGTTCGCGTCGCCGGCGTCGCGCTCGTTTGCGTAACGCCTTGCCTGCGCGGCCGACGCCTGGTTGACGGTGCTCTCGGCGCAAGCATGAAAGAGGCCGCCGACCGCAAGTTCGACTGTGGCTTGCTTTTTACCCACAGTCCGACCAACCGGATCTATGCACGCAGCGGCTGGATTGAACTCGCGGCCGAGACCACACGGGTCGAAAACGGTCAGCACATCCAGATACCGCCGGAGAACATAAGAATGTACTACCCACTCGGCATGAACAGATTCCCTCCCGGCGCCATCCATCTTCTCGGCGACAAATGGTAATGCAACCTATGATCGCGAGCGTCCTGCGGCAATGTCTTGATGCGGTTTGCGAATTTCGATAGAATGGCAGGGACAGCGATATTTTTTGCGGAGGTCAGCCATGTCAGCTAAGTTGGATCGGCGTTCATTTTTCAGCAGGTCGGCGGCAGCCTCAGCCGGGGCGGCTTTGGCGTTCAATTTCGAGGAAAAGACGCTCCTGGCTCATCCCGCCGGACATTCAGAAACCATGACTACCGCAGCGGTTGCGGCGGCAGAACCCTTTCCGACGGGGAAAATAGGCAACTTGACGCTGACTCGGCTCATGTGCGGGGGCAACCTGACCAGCGGTTTTGCGCATAGTCGCGATCTAATCTATGTGTCGGCGCTGCTGCAGAAGTATTTCACGGATGAGAAGATATTTGAAACCTGGCGATTGTGTGAGGCACACGGCCTCAACGCCATGGTGTTGCGCGTCGATGATCAGGTAATACGCCTTGTGAACACGTATCGCAAACAGCATGGCGGCAAGTTTCACTGGCTGGCTCAGTGCAAGCTGACTGAAGCGGACATTACCGTCGACATTGCCAAAGCGGTTGATAACGGTGCGGCCGCCGCATACGTTCATGGAGGCGTCGCCGACAGTCTGGTCGAGAAGAATCGAATTGACGTCCTCGAGAAGGCGCTCGAGGCGATTCACAAGGCTGGCCTGCCGGCCGGGATCGGAGCTCATGCGGTTAACGTGCCGATTGCGTGCGAGGAAGCGGCGCTGCCCGTCGACTTCTATATGAAAACAATTAATTCCAAGAGTTACTGGTCGGCCGGTCCTATGCCGCGGTTCGACAGCGTCTGGGCGGAGACGCCGGAGATTACCATTGAGTTCATGTCCAGAGTAACCAAGCCGTGGATCGGCTACAAAGTACTCGGGGCAGGAGCGATAAGACCGCGCGAAGGATTTCAATATGCATTCGAGAACGGATGCGATTTCATTTGTGTTGGGATGTTCGACTTCCAGGTGGCGGAGGACGTTCGCATCGCGCGCCAGATTCTTGGGGCGGGCTTGAAACGCCCCAGGCCGTGGGCATAGATGCCGCGGATGACAGGCAGTGTCAAGCCTCCTGTATCCACCTTCGGGCGTCTTCGGACTGATCCGGGGTGAAGTATCTTATCTGTGCCGTTGTAAAGGGCTTGCAGAACTTCGCCATTCCCTTCTCCCATGACTTCTCGCCCACCAAAGCGATGCGTTCAAAGTCCGAGAAGTGCTTCCAGTCGAATTGGATATCCTTCCACAGTCCGCCGGCGTCCCAGCCGTGGAAATCCTCCATGAAGACCAGAACGCGGACCTTGCCTTGCTCGCTGATGATGCGTTCGATCTCGGGAACGTAGCGATCATAGTCCTCTCGCCGTATTTTGCCGCTCAGGTGGATTTCAATGACGTTTTCTATTGTCGTTTGATCTAATGTCACGGTCATGATTGAGCCCCCTTCAACGAGTATTTGCGCTGTATTTCGGCATTTGGGCCAAGCAGCATGACAGGAAAGCGGCCATAGCGACAGCAAAGAAGAGCTTTGCCATCCTCTTCTAACCAAAGTCTCACAATGCCCTGACACCGCCCTAACCTGTGGTCCGTAAAATTAATGGTGTGTAAGAATATGCATTGCCGGGAGATATTGTAATGTTGCATCCGATCTTGTATGGTTTGTGTGCGGGCGGTATCGTGTATTTGCTGGTACGCGTCTTCGGCCTGTTCAGGCATATCTGGCTCATGGCGGAGGCCAGGCGCGGCAACGGGTCTCACAAGGCTCTGCCCTGCGGCTTTCCAGGCCGCGAGTTGTTCGACGCCTAACGAAAAGGGTGTCGCAAGTACACACCTGACGCCATCGGGCAAGAGCATCTCCTCTCTTCCGACCTGTCAACGGTATGATGTAGACAGGTGTTTACACCGATCCGCACAAAGCGTTTTCGCAATTCCCCCCTGCTTAGTCCCACCTCGATTTAGCAAATGACGATTTCCCCCGCGCGAGGAAAAAGGTATGCGTTAAATAACGGCATCTTCTCGCGATTGTAATTAGAAGGGGAAGAACATGGAAAAGAAAGGAACTGCAGGGACGTTTTGCGCACTGCTTGCGGTGATTTGCACAGCCAGTTTGGCGGAAAACCGGACAATCGACGGCAGCTACAACAACAAAACCAACCCGTACTGGGGCACGGCGGGCAGCCGGCTCATGCGCAACGACGGCTATGCATACGACGACGGGGTGTGGACGCCGGCTGGGCAGTATCGGGCGAGTCCGCGGGTGATCAGCAACATAGTCGTCGCACAGGACGAATCTATGCTGAACAGATTCGGACGCAGCGATTACTTGTGGGCGTGGGGGCAGATCCTCGACCACGACATCGACTTGACGGAGCCGGCCGAACCCGCCGAACCGTTCAACATTCCGGTGGCGCCGGGCGATCCTCAGTTCGATCCGGAGAAGGCTGGCGGCAAGATTCTGTTTCTGAACAGATCGGAGTGTGATCGCCAGCGGGACGGGAACGCAGAATCCGCGGGAGCAGACGAATCGCCTGACCGCATGGATCGACGCTTCGATGGTGTACGGATCGGATGCGGAAAGGGCGGCCTGGCTGCGGACGGGGTCCAAAGGACGCATGAAGGTTACGCCGCATCCGGAGTACGGAGACCTGCTGCCTTATAACGACGGGACACAGGAGAACGGGGGCGGGCCGGGAACGAACCTGTTCGTGTTGGGCGACATCCGGACAAATGAAAACGCCGTGCTCACGTCGCTGCACACGCTTCTGGTCAGAGAACACAACAGGCTTGCCGGACTGATCGCCGCAGCGTATCCGAGTTGGTCGGACGAACAAATTTATCAGTATGCACGGAAGATCGTCGGTGCGGAGGTCCAGGTGATTACTTACAAGGAATTCCTGCCCTCCTTATTAGGCGAATACGATTTGCCGCCCTACACCGGCTATAAGCCGCACGTCGATCCGACGGTGTCAAACGAGTTCTCGGCGGCTGCATTCCGGTTCGGCCACACAACGCTGAGCCCGGTTCTGCTGAGGCTGGATGAGAACCTGCAAGAGATCCCGTACGGTAACGTGCCGCTGGAGGAGGCATTTATGAATCCGTTACTGATAACAGAAGAGGGCGGAATCGAGCCCTTCCTCCGCGGCCTTGCGTATCAGCTTTCACAGGAAATCGATCCATACGTGGTCGATGCCGTGAGGAATATTCTATTCGGCAACCAGGACCTGCCTGCGCTGAACATGCAGCGGGGTCGCGACCACGGCCTGTGGGATTACAACAGCATGAGGGCGGCATTCGGCTTGACAAAGTTTGCGACGTTGGCGGAATTGACTTCGGATCCCCGAGTTGAATCGGCACTGGCCTCCGCCTATGGCAGCATCGACAATATCGATCCGTGGCTTGGGATGATCGCCGAGGACGACGGCGGCCGACCGGGGAATCTGCTTCGAACTGTGATACGACAACAGTTTATTCGGCTGCGCGACGGGGACCGCTTCTGGTATCAAAACGATCCCGAACTGAAGTCCGTTTTGGACTGGCTGGAATCAGTACGGCTCAGCGATATCATCATGTATAACACCAGCATACGCAACCTGCCGAAGAGCGTGTTTGTGGTACCCGCCAAGCCTGCAGCCGACGAGATGTATATCAGTGCCGCATATCTATTGAAGGGATATGCGCCAGGCTGCGACACGGCGGTGCTGTATGGGCATTCGATGGACGCAACTCAGCAGGACATGCAGAACTGCAAAGCGATAAAGGTTGCGATTTACATTGACGAAGATCCGAATCCCATCATGTCCGAGGCAGTGCCGGTGGCGGCGGGCACGTACGCAAAAGGCGTGTTCACTTACCGCGGCCGCAACACAGCGGGTGTCACTTACCTGCAATGCGATCTTGTGCACAACACATTTTTGGTGATTGGCAAAAAGCTCGATTTGAAGAGCCTTAAGCACAAAAACGCAGTTGAAATAAGCATCAATGAGTACTGCGGACGCGGCGAGACTACAAAATACGTGTGGAAATAGTCGTCTCCGGCCCCCCTATGTGCGGTCCCCGGCGATCAGGCAGGCGTCGGGGGCCGCCCACTTCTTTCGCTATGCCGACTCCCGGAGCAGGCTGAATCCGCCGGCGGTGATTCAACGATTTGCAGTCTCCGTCGGCAGTATCTGGATGTATGCCGCCCTGCGACAAACCGATTGCCGCGCCGGGTCATAAGCCGCCAAACAGTCCTTGAACAATTCCGCCGATTTGCTATTATACACTTATGACCGATGATGGCAAGAATTCGATAGGGATCGTCGAGACTCATTCGCTGCGAGTCGTGGAGTCTGATGACCCCATTAAACTGCAGTGCGGCAAATTCCTGGGACCGATCGACGTCGCCTATGAGACCTACGGGACCATAACGCCCGAGGGCGACAACGTCGTGCTCATCTGCCATGCGCTTAGCGGCAACGCGCACGTGGCCGGATACAACAGCCCGGACGACCGAAAGCCAGGCTGGTGGGACATGATGGTCGGACCGGGCAAGGCGATCGACACGGACAGATACTTCGTGATATGCGCCAATGTCCTCGGCGGCATAAGCGGAACGACCGGACCGTCGAGCATCAATCCGGCTACAGGCAAAAGATACGGGCTGGACTTTCCAATCATCACGATCGCCGACATGGTCAAGGTACAGAAGCTGCTGCTCGACAGGATGGGCGTTCGGCAACTGCTCAGCGTCGTCGGCGGGTCAATGGGCGGCATGCAGGTCCTGCAGTGGGCAATCGCGTATCCGGATTTCGTCAAGTCCGCGATGGTGGTCGCCTCGACAACCCGGCTGTCTGCCCAGGCGATCGCCTTCGACGCCGTCGGCCGCAATGCTATCGTGGCAGACCGCCATTTCAATCACGGCCAGTACCATAACGAGGAGCATGGACCGGACAGGGGATTGGCGATTGCGCGCATGATCGGGCATATCACCTATCTCAGCGAAGAAAGTATGCGCGCCAAATTCGGACGAACGCTCAGGTCCTCCGACCGTTACGGATACGACTTCAACTCGGAATTCTCCGTGGAAACGTACCTGGATTACCAGGGGCAGACGTTCGTCGAGCGATTCGACGCCAACTGCTACCTCTACATCACCAAGGCAATGGACTACTTCGATCTCGAGCGCGAGTACGGCAGCGTGCAAAAGGCCCTCGCTAACACTGCAGCAAGATTTCTGGTTGTAAGTTTCACGTCAGACTGGCTCTTTACGGCGTCCCAATCCGAAGAAATCGTCGATGCACTTGTCGCAAACGGCAAAGACGTGAGTTACTGCAACATATACTCCCCTTATGGGCACGATGCTTTTCTGCTGGAGCCGAAGACTTTGGGTGCGGTGCTGAGCGGTTTTCTGGACGCGACATATACGCGGGTCCGCCCTTGCGGCTGCACTCGTGCCGCCAGACCGCCAAAAAAGACGTTCCGTCTGCAAAGGCTCGACCATGCAAGGCGGGCGAGGGTGGATTACGCACTCATCGACTCCCTGATCGAGCCCAACAGCCGCGTTCTGGACGTGGGCTGCGGCGACGGCGAACTGCTCGCAAGTCTCATTCGCGACAAAAACGTCCGAGGCGAAGGCATTGAACTCGACCAAGACATGGTCGTGCATAGCATCCAGCGAGGCCTGTCGGTCATCCATAGGGACATCGAACGCGGCCTGCATCAATACGCCGATCACAGTTTCGACTATGCGATACTGTCGCAAACACTGCAAACCGTCAAAGACCCCGAAAAGGTCTTTCGTGAAATGCTCCGTGTGGCCGACCGTGTCATCGTGAGTTTCCCCAACTTTGCCCACTGGGCCTGCCGCCTGCAACTATTGTGGCGGGGACGCGCCCCCAGGACGCGACAGTTGCCCTTCCAGTGGTACGACTCGCCTAATATTCACTGTCTTAGCCTGAAGGACTTCGACAGGTTCTGTCAGGAACTGGGCGCCAAAGTGGAAAAGCGGATACCTCTTGGCAAATCCCGACTTACACCTGTTACATTCCTGCCGAATCTTCTCGCCTCGCAGGCCGTCTATCTAACGAGCAGCAACCGCGGGCTGGCTGCAACCCGGAACGCAGCCGATTCGCAGGGTTGAATTGGCGCCAAGTCCGAAAAAAGCTTGAAAAAACGTCCACAGAGTGTATACTTGTGTTGATGGGTAGTGCCAGGTCAAGATTGGTGGCGCTTCGGCCCATTTCAAGACACACTACCTTCACGGAGGTTAATGATGCAAACGAAAAAGGCCTTCACGCTGATAGAACTTCTCGTGGTTATCGCAATCATCGCCCTTTTGCTTGCCATCGTCGTCCCGGCCCTTCAAATGGCAAAGGTACAGGCAACGGGCGTCGTATGCTCATCGAACAACAGGGCCTTGGCGCAGTCGTGGCACCTGTACGCGGATGACAATGACGCCCGAATCTGCGGCGGCAA
>JAWLHD010000144.1:0-8834 GCA_041690555.1 Anaerohalosphaeraceae bacterium | reverse complement strand
GCTCCAGATTTCGGCCTCTGCCCAAACGGTTTTGCTCTGCACGGTTGCTGTGGGGCGGGTGAGTGGAGCGCGGCATGGGGTGGGACTGGACGCGGGCAGGATGGCCTTGACACACTGGCGAGATGGCGTTGACATGGAGCAAGGGCAGGATGGCCTCGCTACATTACAAGGGCAGGATGCTTTCGCTACATTACAAGGGCAGGATGCTTTCGCTACATTACAAGGGCAGGATGCTTTCGCTACATAACAAGGGCAGGATGGCCTCGCTACATTACAAGGGCAGGATGCCCTCGCCACGTAGCGTGTGGAAGAGGGCGGGTTCCCTTTTCTCGGCGAGGCAGCGAACCCGCCTTACTCAAGAATTCACTTATGGCGTTAGTCCACCTGCGGGATTTGTATTCGTTTTCCGTCGTTCATTGCGGATTCGTGTGCGCAGATTCCTGCCATAGTCCAGTTGGCGGCGTTTGGGGCGTCGACGGCGGAGTGTCGGTTCTCAATGATGGCTCGGATAAACTCGTGTGCGAGGTGGGGGTGGCTTCCGCCGTGGCCGGAGCCCTGGATGAAGGAGGTGTGTTCGTGCTCTTCGTTGTAGACGCCTGCGCCGGTGAATGGGGCGATCTCTTTTGGCAGGAGGTGAGCGTAGTCGGGGACCTTGATGCGCCGGGCGTCTTCGAAGCCGGTATAGATGACTGAGCCTTCTTCGGCGATCTGCTCCCACTCGAAGGAGGATTTGTCGCCGTAGACATCGAAGCTTTCGCGGTACTGGCGGATTGTGTTGAAGAGGGAGCGCGTTACTTCGCAGGCGAGGTCGGAGTCTTTCAGCTTGAGTAGTGCGGTTTCGACGGCGAAGGGGGAGTTGTAGCGGCGGGCGTAGTCATCGCTGATGCGGCCTGAGCCCTGGCAGACGACGGATTCGGCTCTTGCATCGGCGAGCCAGAGGAGCGGGCTTATGGCGTGTGTTGCGTAGTGCATGGGCGGGAAGCCGTACCAGTATTCGGGCCAGCCGGGCAGGCCCATGTTCTGCTGGTGTGAGCCTCGGAGGAACTGGATCTTGCCGATTTTGCCGAGGTCGACGAGCTCTTTGGCGTAGAGGAATTCGCGTGAGTAGACGGCGGTCTCCATCATCATGTAGACCTTGCCGGATTTTTTTCGGGCGTCTGCGATTGCGAGGCAGTCTTCTTTTGTGGTTGCCATCGGTACGGTGCATGCGGCGTGTTTGCCGGCGTTCAGTGCGGCGAGTGTCATCCATGCGTGGTCGGCGATTGGTGAGACGACGTGGATGGCGTCGATGTCGTCGATGGCGAGGAGGTCGTCGAAACTGGTGAAGCGGCGCTGGATGCCGAACTGGTCGCCGATCTCATCGAGATGTGCTTTGTTGCGCTGGCAGATTGCGCAGCATTCGGCATTGGGGTGCTTCTGATAGATGGGAATGAATTCGGCTCCGAAGCCGAGGCCCACGACGGCGACTCTTACCTTTTCCATGCTGCATCTCCTTTCCGAGGTTAGATTGGGCGATCGGTTAGATTCGGCGGTATTGTACAGCGGTGGGTGGGTCGGCGGTAACTTTTTTTGTTTGCCGTGCGGGGAATTCATGAATTTGTAGGTAAAAATACGGAGATGGCTGGCGAAAGAATACGGTTGCTGAGGACGTTTCCGAAGGATCATGGAGGGGCATTGAAGGCAGGTGCAACGGCAGCTAAGGAAAAAGCGGCGACGAGTCTACGTTGACCAAGAAGTATTTTGGGCTGTGGGGGAGACTTGCAGCCCGTTTTTATTCAACGTCTGTCGGGGGCGGGGTGTTCTGGTCGGCGGGCGGCTGCGGGATGGTTGGCTGCGGCTGTCGTTCGCCTCTGAATCGTTGTTGTGGGGGCTGTCCATCGGGTCTGAATCTTGGGCCCGGTCCATCCTGTTCGCTTCCTGGTCGTTCGGAGTCTTCTCTTTGTCGTCCTGGTCCTCTTGGTCCGCCGGGGCCGCCGGGTCCTGGGCCTCTTGGTCCTCCTTCGCGGTCTCCTTCGCGGAAGAATGGTGGTCTTCGTTTTTCGTGGCGTTCGGCCATCTGTCTCATGTCTTCAGCGTATGCGCTGAACTGTTCGGGTGTCAGTATAGTGCGCATCTGTTCCTTGACGCGGGCGTCTTCGGCGGCCATCTGCTCGAAGAAGGTCTTTCCCATGCTCCATTTTTTGTCGAGTGATCCCTGGACGAGATCAGAGACGCGTTTGAACTGGTCGTCTGTGAGTCCGTAGCGGCTTTGCATGTCGTGGACGATGATTATGGCGTCGGGGCGGTTTGGGCCCTTGAGGCGGTTCCATGTGATGTGGTCTCTCAGTATGTAGATGGTTGCGCCTGTGCCGATGACGACGCCACATATAAGCTGGAGGACGGACCAAAGCAGTTGCGCGGTCCTGCGGCGCGGCGGCTGGAGCGGTACGGGCAGGTCGGGAGGTATGTCGATGCGATCATCTACCACAGTCTGATCTCCTGGAGAGGGTTGTAGAACTCGTGCAGCGGGCTTGTGATGTATTTCCATGCGCCGACGGAGGCGTAGACAGCGATTGAGGCGGCGACGGCGGAGGCGAACCAGAAGATCTTCTGTGAGAGTGGGACGGCATTCTGGAGTTCGAGAGTTCGAATGCGCCAGAGGACCTTGCCCTCGACGTCAAAGACGGGGACGTTCTCGCCTCTGAGCGTGTGAATCAACTCTTCTATGGCTTTCAGGGTATCCATCCTATTCTCTCCAAAAAGTTCTGGTCATCAGCAATTTGCCTGAGTTTCTTTCTTGCGCGGAATGCCCGGACCTTGGTTTTTGAGACGGTCCATTTCATTCTGCGGGCGATATCCTTGATGCTGCATTCTTCGAAATACAATAGCGTCAGTACGAGGCGCTGTTCGGGGTCGAGTCTGGCCATGAGGTCGTGGAGCATGTCGCCGCGTTTTGTTAGGTCCATGTCGTTTTTCTGCGTTGGCGCGGGCAGGTCGTTCTGTGTGGGTGCGAGTCTCTTCTTGTCGGCGGCCTGCTGCTTCCAGTATCGGTATCCGATGAACGTTGCGATGCGGCTGAGCCAATTCTCGAATGGTGCGTCGCCTCGGTAGTCCTTGAGGCTTAGCCATGCCTGCACGAAGACTTCCTGGACGAGTTCCTCGCATGTTTGCCTGTGGCGGCAGAATCGCCACATGAGTCGGGATATCCTTGCCTGGTGGCGGCGTATAATCGAGGCGTATGCGTTTTTGTCGCCGCGTAAGCAGGAGTGGATATCTATTTTGTCCTGATCTTCCACGCGTCATGTCCGTGCATTTAGCGTCCTTTTTTCGGCAGCCGGCGAAGTGCAGGGGCGCGGGAGTTTGTTTCCGAGCAATTTTTGGTATTAAGAGCTTCACAATACACCTGATCGAGACCGCCAGACAGAACCTATAATAACAGATTGGCCAGTATGTTCAATTGGCGGGGCGTAATTGCCCACAGATTAAGTGATCGGATGTGGGGCGTGGTTACATGAAAATCGGCCGAATTGAGGTGCGAAAGCGGGGGGACGGGGTTTTTGGGGGGTGAAAAACGGACGAAGAATAATTATATCGGAATGTGTAACCGCGGGACGGCCTGGTTCACTAAGGCAGTGAAAGGGCGCCTGTGGTGGGTTCCCGAAGTTTTGACGTAGAGCGAAAGGAGTTTTTCCATGAGAAGAAGAGCTATTATTGGGGCCATTATGTGCGTTGTGGTTCTCGTCGGCACGGGTCTGCTGCTGGCACAGCCGCAGCGCGGCGGTCGGCAGCGTGAGGGTGCTGAGGGTCAGCCGGGGGCGAGGCAGCGCGGCGAAGGTCAGGATGCTGCGGGGCGCCAGGGTATGGGCGGCATGAGGGATCCTGAGCAGATGCGGCAGATGATGAATGAGCGTATGCGGCAGCAGCTTGGGGCAAGCGAGGCGGAGTGGAAGCTGATCGGTCCTCGGCTTCAGAAGGTTATGGAGCTGAACCGTGATGCGACTGCGGGTGGTCGCGGGATGTTCGGCGTTGGCGGCATGGGCGGCATGGGCATGGCTGCCGGCGGTCGTCCGGGCGGACCCGGCGAGGCCGGCGCAGGCAGACCGGGCGCACCTGGTGCGCAGCGCGAGCTGTCGGCGGTAGACAAGGCGACGGAGCAGCTTCAGACGGTTTTGGCGAAGGAATCGCCGAGCGCGGATGAGATCAAGACGGCGCTGACGTCGCTGCGGACGGCGCGTGAGAAGGCCAAGCAGGATCTTGCGAAGGCTCAGCAGGAGCTTCGTCAGCTTTTGTCGGTCAAGCAGGAGGCGATGCTTGTTCTGATGGGGACGCTTAATTAGGCGACGTTTGGAAGAGTCAACAGGCCGTCCGGCGTCCTCTGCGCTTGCTCGCTCCGGCAGACCCGGCGTCGGGCGGCTTTTTCAGGTATGCAAATATGGTGGGACGTGCTATTGACAAATTGAGGGATTCGAGCCTGCTGGATGAGCAGTCGGCTGCGCGGGTTGGCAGTCTTGTTGAGCAGGGATCGAGTCTGTGCGCGGCTTTGCGCGCGTGCGGGGTGCCTGAGGATGCGTCGCTTCGGTTTTTGGCGGAGGAGCTGGGTTACGCTTACGTGGAGCTGGAGAAGCAGTCGATTCGCAAGGAGTTTCTGGTGAAATTTCCGGCGAGGATACTGTTGGAGAAGCATATACTGCCGTTGGAGAACGGTGAGGGGACGCTGGCGGTGATTTGCGATCCTTTCGATACGAGCGGGGTTGACGAGCTTCGATTGGCGACGGGGAGGGATTTTCTGATTGCACTTGCTCCGTTGGCGGAGATCGACCGTTGTGCGAAGAAATACCTGGGGGTTGGTGCGGATACGGTTCAGTCGATGATTTCGGAGGCTGGGGAGAACGGGTTTCAGGTCATCGATACGGACAGCGACGAGGACATGGACCTGACGGAGGCGGCGGAGGGGGCGTCGATCATCCGGTTTGTGAACCAGATACTGACGGAGGCGATCGATCTGCGTGCGACGGACGTTCATATCGAGCCGTTCGAGGAGGAACTTCGGGTGCGGTACCGGATCGACGGGGTATTGCAGCAGGCTTCGATTGCGCGGGAGGTGAAGCAGTTTCAGTCGGCGATAGTGTCGCGGCTGAAGATTCTGGCGAAGCTGGACATCGCGGAGAAGCGGGTGCCTCAGGACGGGCGGATCAAGATTATCATAGCGGGGCGGGAGATCGATGTTCGGGTGTCGGTGATACCGATGCTGTACGGCGAGGCGGTGGTGCTGCGTCTGCTGGACCGGACGAGTGTACTGTTGGGGATGGACAAGTTAGGGATGAGCGATCGTGACCTGCGGCTGAGCGCAAAGATACTGGAGCGGCCGCACGGGATTATACTGGTGACGGGGCCGACGGGCAGCGGCAAAACGACGACGCTTTATGCGGCGTTGTCGCAGATCAATCATATCGCACGGAAGATAATTACGATTGAGGATCCCATTGAGTATCAGCTTCACGGGATCAACCAGATACAGGTTTCGCGGAAGGCTGGTCTGACGTTTGCGGGTGGGCTGCGGTCGATACTGCGGCATGACCCGGACGTGGTGTTAGTGGGCGAGATTCGTGATTTGGAGACGGCGGAGATTGCCGTACAGGC
Source organism: Anaerohalosphaeraceae bacterium (assembly GCA_041690555.1). GTDB lineage: Bacteria > Planctomycetota > Phycisphaerae > Sedimentisphaerales > Anaerohalosphaeraceae > JACZKQ01. The sequence continues at coordinate 3,215 of JAWLHD010000144.1, read as the reverse complement.
TTCGCTGACGGGGCATCTGGTGTTTTCGACGCTGCACACCAATGATGCGCCGAGTGCGATGACGCGTTTAGTGGACATGGGGATCGAGCCTTACCTTGTCAGTTCTTCGCTGGAGGCCGTGTTGGCGCAGCGTCTGGTGAGGGTTATCTGCAAGGACTGCAAGGCGGAGGTGCCGTCGCACGAGCGGGATTTGCTGCGGTCGCAGTACGGCGAGGAACTGCCGGAGGTGCTGTACCGGGGTCGCGGCTGTCGGGAGTGCAGCCAGACGGGTTACCGCGGGCGTTTGGGGATATTCGAGTACATGATGGTTACGGATGATCTTCGGTCGCTGATTCTGGAGAATGCGTCGGCGCGGGACCTGAGGCGATTGGCGAATAAGCAGGGGATGATGAGTCTTCGTGAGGACGGGTTCAGGCATCTTCGTGAGGGTCGGACGACGATCGAGGAGATTCTTCGGGTTACGAAGGATGAGCGGTTTACCGAGAACGGCGCCTACTCGCAGGGCGGGGAGTGAGGGGCGGTATGCCGACTTATGCATACAAGGCGATTGACGGTACGGGGCGGCAGGTTGCGGACGTTTTGGAGGCTCCAAGCCGCGGGTCGGCAATCGACGTCTTGACTCAGCGGGGTTTCTGCCCGGTAATGGTTGAGGCCGGCGACGCGTCGGCGGGCAAGCCTCGGTTTCGCCGGGGGCTTCGTTCGGTGAGCAAGGCGGACGTTGAGGCGTTTACGCGTGAGCTGGCGAATCTCCTGGCGGCGGGTGTTCCGTTGAGCAGGGCTTTGAGTATTTTGAGCAGGGAAGCGGCTCGGCCGGCAGCGAAGGCGCTTTGGGCGTCCATTCACGATCAGGTGGCGGGTGGGCAGTCCCTTGCCGATGCGCTGCGGTCGCATTCCAAGCATTTTCCGGCGATTACGGTGGCGATGGTTCGGGCGGGAGAGATGGGGGGATTTTTGGACATTGTGCTGGATCAGATCGCCACGTTTCGCAGCCGCGAGCAGGAACTTATGGGAAAGGTGAAGGCGGCGCTGGTGTATCCTGCGGTGTTGGCGGTGCTGGCAACGGGGATACTTGGCTTTCTGCTGGCTTATTTCATACCAAGCTTTTCGCAGATGTTCGAGGAGTTCGGGGGCGCGCTGCCGGATTTGACAAAGGCGATAGTTGCTGCGAGCGATCTGCTTCTGCGGTTCTGGTGGCTGCTGGTTCTTGCCCTTGCGCTGACAGTTTTCGGTTTTCACCGGATTCGAACGAGCCCTGAGGGGCGGCGGGGTCTTGAGCGTGCTATGCTGCGTATTCCGCTGTTAGGCATAGTCGTGGGGCGTTTTGCGCTGGTTCGCTTCTGCCGGATGTTGGGGACTCTGGTGGGGGCTGGCGTACCTCTGATAGCGGCACTTCAGGTCGCCAAGGAGGCCATCGGCAACCAGGTGCTTTCTGACACGGTTGCCGTGGCGATCGAGCAGGTTCAGCGGGGCAACTCGCTTGCGCGGAGTCTGCATCAATGTCCGACGCTGTTTCCACCTTCGGTGGTTGAGATGGTTTCTGTTGCGGAGGAGAGCGGTCGCATCGACAAGGAGCTTGTTCGCCTGGCAGGCGCGTATGAAGGAGAGCTTGACCGGCGGCTGAAGATGCTGGTTGCGCTGGCGGAACCGGCGTTGTTGTTTGTGATGGCGGTATTAGTGGGTACGGTGGTTATAGGCATGCTGCTGCCGATTTTCAACCTGCAGGAATTGATACGGTGAGTTTTAAGGGATAGGGACATGGACAGGACAACGAGACGACGAGTCAATGTATATGGTTGGAGTCGAGCGGGTTTCACGCTGATCGAGCTATTGCTGGTTCTGGTGATTCTGGCGGCATTGGCGGCGATTGTTACGCCGAAGTTCGCCAAGCGATCTGAGCAGGCTCGCGTGACCGCCGCGGGGACCCAAATCTCGCAATTTGAGGTTGCGCTGGATTCGTTCGAGATCGACGTGGGTCGGTATCCGACGACCAGCGAAGGGCTGGATGCGCTGGTTAGGAAGCCTTCGAACGCGGAGGGCTGGACACAATCATATCTTAAGCGGGACGTGCCCAAGGATCCGTGGGGCAACGAATATGTTTACAGGTATCCGGGACAGTACAACCAGGACGGATATGATCTGTACTCATTCGGTCCCGACGGCAAGCAGGGCGGCGGCGACGACATTATCAACTGGAGTGAAGATCGGTATCGGTAATCGCAACTGCGAGGTACAGGTTTGCGGAGTATGCGGCATTGGAAGAACGGTCGAGACAATTGAGGCGAGGATTTACGCTGCTGGAACTTATTCTGGTGATGGTGATCCTGTCGACCGTTCTTGCGCTTGCGGCTCCGTCTTTGCGGGGTTTTTTTGCGTCTCGGCAGATTCATGATGCTGCTGCGCAGATACTGTCTTTGATTCAGTTGGCGGGTTCGGAGGCGGCAAGCCAGGGGACAACGTACCGGCTGAACTTCGATACGGCGGAGGGGATGTACTGGCTGACGGCGCGGCAGGGTGGTTCTTTCGACAAGTTGGGGACGGAGTTCGGGCGGCAGTTTTCGCTGCCTCGCGATACGACGGTGGAACTGACGGGCGCTTCTCGAGATGCGAGGCTTGATTATATAGCGTTTGGGCCTGAAGGGACGTTTACTCCGGCTACGATAACTCTTACGGACCGGCGTGGGGAGAAGATGCGGCTGGTTTGCCCGTCGGCTACGGAGCCGTTTTCGATTGTGGAGGGGGATGATCGATGAGGAGCAGGGCGCAGATCATTGGCGGGTGGGAGGCTGGACGCGGAGGGTTCACGTTTATCGAGCTGCTGGCGACGATGGTGTTCATCGGCGTGGTGATGCCCGTTACGATGCAGGTTGTGTCGCTTTGTACGAGCCTTTCAGGTCAGTCGCGGCAGAGGATCGAGGCGGCAACGCTGGCGCGGTCGAAACTATGTGAGCTTGTCGCGAGCCGCGAGTGGCGGACTGGCGGGCTCAGCGGTGATTTCGGCAACGAGTGGCCGGGGTACCGCTGGACGGCGGCGCAAGGTGCGTGGAGCGATCCGATTGTGTCGCAACTCGATGTTACGGTTGAGTGGACGGAGCGGGGCAAGGATCGGACGCTGACATTGAGCACGCTTGTGTACATGGAGGAGGACTGACATGTACGCGGGGCGTTATGCACGAAAAGGGTTTACGCTGCTGGAGATGTTAGCGGCGATGGGGCTG
>JAWLHD010000143.1:0-8871 GCA_041690555.1 Anaerohalosphaeraceae bacterium | reverse complement strand
CGTAGAGACTCTTGCTCATTGTAATTTCTCACGGTCAAAAACAGGCCGGTTCATAATAGACGAAACTTCAGACAAGTCAAGCGGCCCGGCCACTTAAGAGACAGAAACAGTGCACTAATGCTTATCCGGACCCACAACATTTTGCCGTTGAAGGCCGTGTTGACGGATGTTACTATGAACGCACTGATATCGAGAGAACAATGAGCATAGAGCAGCACGACAACAGGGAGATGCACTGCCGCATGTTGGGCCATACGATCAGTTTTGGCTACTGCCGGCGAACTTCGGGGGAACAGCCTTGCCGCAAGATATTTGATTGCTGGTTCGAGACCTTCGACGTGGAGAAATTCGCCCGCGAATACTTCACTGCTGATCAACTTGCGGCAATACTGGCTCCGCCGAAGCCAAGAATTGCCTCCATCATAGAACTTATTCAAAAGGCGCAGGATACGAGCAGGTCGGGATAGTCTTTCGTTAGAACAAACGGCAGTTTTAAGAGGTAAGATATGGCGACATTGAGACTGGATGAGGACATGCTCATCGAAGCGATTGAAGGTTTTGAAGGTGCCGACTGGTATCTCGACGTGCAAACAGGTGAGTTCCTGTTCTGTTCAGAATACGGCGACAGTGATGTTGACCCGGAGGATCTTGAAGAAGACACTGAGAGGTACCGGTTCATCGAAGCGATGGATTCGGATGCGGCTTTCTGCATAATGGAAGACTTTGTGGACACTCTGCCTGAATCCGAGGCAAAGCGCGTGCTCGCCAAGGCACTGACTCGTCCCAAACCCTTTCGCAATTTCAAGGATGATCTGTGCGATTTCCCGGACATCCGGGAGCAATGGTTCGAATACCACCACAAGACGGTTCGGACTATGGCCGAGGAATGGCTGAAAGAGCAGCAGATCGACGCCGAACTCATAAGCGGAAAAGAGTATTATGAAAGCAGACAGTGACGGATGAAGCCGGGGTTTGATGGCTCATGTGAATGTCGAGATCAAGGCGCGGTGCGGCGATAAGGACAGGGTCCGCGGGACACTGCATGCACACGGCGCAGTATTCAAGGGGCTGGATCGTCAGACGGATGTTTATTTCAATGTGTCGCGCGGACGACTTAAGCTTCGCCGCGGCAGGATCGAGAATGCACTCATTTTCTATAAGCGGCCTGACCAGGAGGGGCCCAGGCAGTCCAATGTCCATCTATGCCCTTGCTCGCCGGACGGTGGCGATGTGGAAGCGCTTTTTGCCGAAATGTTGGGCGTGCGCGTCAATGTGGTCAAGGACCGTGAGATTTATTTTATAGGAAATGTGAAGTTTCATATCGACGCCGTTCAAGGCCTGGGCGGCTTCGTGGAAATCGAAGCTATCGACACCGATGGCAGTATCGGTCACGATGAACTGCTGGAGCAGTGCCGCCGGTTTATGGGGATCCTTGGAATTGACGAAAGCGATCTCTTGGATCGTTCGTACAGCGACATGCTCCTGGAAGGAGTCTGATGCACACCGTTGCGTTTGTCCTCGCGGCGTTCGCTTGCCTTGCAGCCGTCAGTTCCACCGTGGAGATGGCCATCGGCAGCCGCAGATTACGCAGACTCAAAGACACGGAGCCGCTCGCAGATGCATGCGGCAGAGTGTCAGTAATTGCGGCCGCCCGCAACGAAGAAAGGCACATTGCAGAAGCCGTTGGATCGCTGCAGAGTCAGACATATCCCGATCTTGAGATAATCGCCGTTGACGATCGTTCGACCGACGATACGGGCTCAATCCTCGATGATCTTGCTCAAGTGAGTAACAGTCTCAACGTGCTGCATATAAGCGAGCTTCCAGACGGCTGGCTCGGCAAGAATCACGCGTTGCACTGCGGGGCGGCAAAGGCGTCGGGGCAGTATTTGCTCTTTACGGACGCGGATGTGGTGATGGAGTCAACGGCTGTGGCACGTGCTCTGGCGTACATGCGTGAACACGGCATAGACCATTTGCCCGTAGCGCCGGGGGTCCGCAGGCAGGGCTTTTTTCTGAGTCTGCTCGTGGCGGCGTTTCTGTACTTGTTCACTTTAGCCAAGAAGCCTTGGCTGCTGCGGTGCAGAGGACCCTTTTACATGGGTGTCGGGGCGTTCAATCTTATCACTGCCGAGGCGTACAGAAAGGCAGGCGGGCACGAGCGAATTGCCTTTCGTCCCGACGACGACATGATGTTAGGCAAGCAGGTCAAGGCGGCGGGACTGCGTCAGGACATGCTCATAGGGCGCGACCTGATCGAGCTCGAATGGTATTCGTCATGCGGCGATATGATGCGCGGACTGGAGAAGAATGCCTTTGCCGGTTTGAATTACAGCCTGGCGTTTGCGGTGTTGATTTGCATGCTCATGCTTATTGTCTTCGTTCTGCCGCCGCTGGCGTTTTTTTTCACTGCGGGCTGGACGCGTGTTTTGAATCTTGCGGCCTTGGCGGTGTGGACTGCCTCCTGGGCCGACCAGGCGAGACTCTGGAAGATATCTCCTTTTTACGCACCTGTATTCCCGTTAGGGATACTTCTGCTGGTTTTTACTATCGGCCGTGCAGTGGTAAAGACCATCATGACGGGGGGAATCACCTGGCGGGGACATTTCTACTCGCTCAAAGAACTCCGACAAAACAGATTGTAATACGCGGCGACAGTATTTTTGTGCCTGAATTTTGGTAAACGCTCGTTTTTTGTGCGAGCGAGGCCTGTGAGTCCGGAAAAATGTGTATGAACCGGCCGGCGGCCGCATCTATAGTAGAGCACTGACGAGATGGATACGGCACACGGCACAAACGAATCAGCGATGGTTTGCATTGCCCGAACAGGCGATAAGGAAGCTCTGCGCAGGCTTCTGCAGCGAAACTGGCGGTGGCTGCGGGGGCTGGTCTGGAATTTTCTGGGCGAGGCTGAAGACGTCGACGATGTTCTCCAGAACGTGTGTGTACAGGTGATTGCTCAGATCGGGCAGTTGCGCGATCCGGAGCGTTTTCGAAGCTGGTTGGCTGTGATTGCACGCAATGAGGCGACGCGATCGCGCAGGGTTAAGCACCGCGGGTCAGTACGGCTGGATGAACAGGTCGTCGAACCAATGCATGAAGCGACTTCGGTGCTTGACCGACTCGCCGAGGACGAAATGGCGGCGATGATACGCCTGGCGATTGGGGAGCTTCCGGAGAAGTACCGCGAGGCGTTTGTACTCGCTTATTGCGACGACCTGACCTATGCACAAATTAGTGAGATACTTGATGTGCCCGTTACCACGGTGCAGATGCGTCTGGTTCGTGCGAGACGAATGATTCATGACCTCGTGACAACAGGTCGCAGCGAGAGGATACCGAGGACTTAGAAATGACCGAGGAGATGCTGGACATTCTGATAGGCAAGTTTTTGGATAGCGAGATTACGCCTGATGAACGGCGGCAATTGAACGAGGAGCTTGACAGTAATATCGCATCACACAGATTGTTCGAAGCGTTCCAGCGCATACATGCTCAGTCGCGCGCTGTTGCAGCCGGTGTGGGGTTAAGCGGTGCGAATATGGACGACGTATTCGAGCTGGCGTGCCGCAAGAGCCGCCGAAGGCCGGTTCGCCGGTTGCTCACCGAATGGCGGCGGTTTGCGGCCGGTGTGGCTGCGGGGATCATGTTTGGTGTTGGTGCGTTTGCTCTTGTGTTACGCGGCACTCCCGACGCAGGGCCCGAGGCGGGACTTGTCGCAAACGCCGACCGGCAGGATACTCCGGCAATACGGGATTCGGTCGCGGAGTTGGACACGCTCAATCCGTTGCCGGGTGATGTGTTTCGTCAGGTGGACTTGTACGACTTCACCGATGAGTCCGGTGGTCGGTGGCTGTTGGAGGGGCTGCGTGAAAAACGCATCCGACCGGCAGTATATTACCAGGATCTTTAATCTTATCAGCGTATTCGTGTTTTTTTCTTGAAAGGGGATCAGCATGAAATCATGGAGAGTGTGTTGCATTGGGCTCTTGTGCCTTGCATCAGGCAGCGCCGGTTTGTGTGAGTCGGAGGCGAATGGGGCAAGCCAGGGAAGTATGGGTATTCAGATTCATCCGGCGCCGCTGCCGTCGATACTTGCCAGGCATTTGCGGCTGGAACCCGATGAGGGTATACTCATCGTCAATGTGCAGGTCGACAGTCCTGCCGACATTGCGGGGCTGGAGCGCGACGACATTATCATCCGCCTGGGAGATGACCCTGTGACGAGCCGTGAGGCATTTGTCGATGCGGTGCGCCGGGCGGGCGCCGGCAATGAGATTGCACTCGGCGTGATTCACATGGGCGAACGCAAGACCGTCAAGATGAGTTTGATGAGCCTCGATGAAATGTCGAATCATACCGAATGGAAATACCCGCCCGAGCCCGAACCCCTGGAGTCATGGCAGCCTGGGCGGATGTGGTTCATGCAGCCCGGCGACGATGACTGGAGTGAGGTGCCCTGGCGCGATTTTTTCAGAACGCCTGAAGGTCGGCGCGACATGACCAAACTGTTCAAAGAGCTGTACACGTTCCGGCATCAGCACAATGGCGACAGTTACATTATCACGATCGAGGGAGATCCGTCCGGCGAAGATGCATGGATTACGGTCCGCAGCGGCGCGACCGAATACAAGGTAACCGCCAAAGACATCGACGAACTGCCGGAACAGTATCGCCAGCCGGCAATGCATTCGCTTCGCAAGGCCCAACAGCAAAAGGCGGAAAAGCCCGGAGCCGTCAAAATGCCGGCTCTGCCGAAAGTGCCGAATCTGAAGCGTGACGAAATCTTTAAGGAATTGAGGCAGATTCGACCGCCGACCATACCGAACATTGATACAGAGAAGACACTGGAGAAGATACAGGAGCAGATGCGGAACCTGCAACGTGAAGTTGAAAAGCTGCGCGAAAGCCACAAGGACATTTTGGAGAGTTTGCAAAAAGCGTTCAAGAGCGGCAAATCCAACGATATATGATGCCGCGCTTGGCTTTTGCTACAGCAGACCCCGGTGCGAAGATCGCGCCGGGGTTATTTGCTTTTGGGTGAACCGTCTTCAGGCAAGCAGTGAGTTGAGCATATCGAGGTAATCCGACAGCAGCCGTGTTATAAGGAAGTTCCTGCGAACCTTTTCCCTTGCCTGCTGGCCGATGTGCTCGCACAGTTTCTTGTCCTGGAGCAGGTGAATTATCCGGTCGGCGAATCCCTGATTATCGTTGGGTTCCAGCAAAAAGCCGCTGTTTCCATCGTCGATCTGCAGGGGTATGCCGCCGATGGCCGAGGCGACCACCGGCGTGGCCTTCCAGAGGGCCTCAGTAACAGCCAGACAGAACCCTTCACGTATTGACTTCTGGATTATGACGTCGGACCGTCGCTGCACCGCGTTGACCAGGGTCTCGTTGTTACCCACGACGAACAGCACGTCGCCCTTCCTGGTGAGCCCCTCAGCTTTGCGATAGACACGGTTGTACATGCGATAACCTTCAGGATCATCGCTGGCGATGTTGTAACAGAACACAAGTCGGCAATCGATCTTCTCCTTGACTCTGCGAAAGACATCCACCACACCCTCAGGGTCCTTCCACGGATCCAGCCGCGACACCTGCGCAATAATCGGCTTGTCCGTGGGAATGCCGGCCTTCTCAAAAGCTCTGGCGGCCGCACTGTCTGACATTTCGCGATTCTTTTCACTCAGCGGGTTAATAGCCGGCATCATCAGCCTCTGGTCGACCGGCAAATCCTCCTTGATGTACTTCTCACTCGACACCACCACCTGATCATATTTGATAATGAACCCCTTAAGGAACGACCAAAGAGCTTTATGCGGAGCGGTCAGGTCGATGTGGCATCGCCATATCCATGGCTGCGTCTTGCGATAGAACTGAATCAGCGACAGCGGCTGCGGGTCGTGTATTATGACGCAGTCATGGTGCAAGTGGGTGAATCGCGAGAAGTTTTCGTTGACCTGGCAGTACATCTTTTTCTTTGCGTCCGTAAGTTTGAGCTCGCCTCCCTGCAGAGCATTGTGAAAACTCTTGGTGATCTCGAAGAACTCCTGGCTGCCGTGCAGAATCCGCCAACCGGCATCGACGCCGACGTCGTCCATCAGCATCACAAGCGGATACAGTATCTCCGCCACGCCGCCGCCCTGGTATGTGGCGTTCAGATGCACGACATGCACGCGGTGCAGATTCTTCGCCCTGCGATGAATCTCCGCAAGAGTAGTGTCATCCACAAGCCCGCGAAAATGGTCAAGCCGAAGCATGATAGCGCCCCTTCCACCCGAATTTGCCGTAATCAAACCAGTACCGCCCGTCATTTTCCACATCGGGCTAAGTAACTCTCTCCTTTACCGGCTACGCACTTGACGGACGTCAGGGTCACAGTTTCGCGCTTCGTTTAGCGGAACTGACCGATATTTTCTCATGTCCCAAGATTTAGAGCCTCAATGCTGCTTCAAACCCGGTCGGTTTTGTTGTAGGATTCTGTTATGCCCGGAATTAACAGTCTTGTGGAGTTTTCAAGTGACTACAACCGATAATCCTTTCCTCGACGACAATTTTGCAAAGTACGTGGGCATCGAACTGATAGACAGCGGCAACGGCACGGCGTCGGCGCAATTGGAGATTCTGGCCTGTCACCTTAACGGTGCCGGGCTCGTGCACGGCGGGGCAGTGTTCACCTTGGCTGCATGGACGATGGCGGTGGCAGCCAACACCAGATACCCGCTTTCCGTCGGCGTCAATGCAGCTATCACATGGCTGCGGCCTGCCGCCGCCGGAACGCTCATCGCCCGAGCAGTTGAGATTGCCGCTTCAGGCCGTGTCTCAACGTGGCAAGTCAAGGTCACTGATCAGGACGGCCAAACCGTTGCAGTCCTGCAAGGCTCCGCCTGCCGAAAAGACAGCCACGGCAACCCGCATGGCCGCCAATGACGGGCATTGACAAACCCAAATCTAAGCAACGTTGTTTTTGGCGGGCATTTTTTGCAGATTAATTTGTGCTCAGAAACTGCGTTCTTTGCTCAGCACCCAAACATTTAGCAACGATTCCCAAAAATCTACGAATTTTTTCGTTGACAACTTCCCATTCTTGTACGAAATTATTCGTAAGATAACATTTGAACAAGGAAAGGCGCATCACATGGCACGCAAGGCATCGAGTCACCCCACGGAAGTCGAACTGGAGATTCTCAACGTCCTCTGGGAACACGGGCCCTCTACGGTCAGTCAGATTCATGACGTTCTCAAGGAGCACCGTAAGCCCGGCCTGTCGACCACCCTGAAGATGGTGCAGGTAATGACCGAAAAAGGCCTGCTCATCAAGGATGAGGAACAGCGGCCGCAAGTGTTTCGGCCGGCGATGTCGCAGACGCGTGCGCAGGTGGGGCTGGTGGACGACCTGATGCAGCGGGCGTTCGGCGGGGCGGTGGACCGTCTCGTGATGGCGGCGCTGGAATCGAAGAAGGTCTCGAAGAAAGAGATCGAACAGATTAAGAAGCTGATCGGGGAATTCGAAAGGGGAAGAAAATGAGCTGGCTTGATCAGATCATGGAGTTAGGCATTGTCTATCGTATCGGTTGGGCGATCATACATTCGGCGTGGCAGGGTCTGGCGGTCGCCGCGTTGTTTGGCCTGGCTTTAATCGTTATTCCCAGACGCAGGAGCAATCTGCGTTACGTGTGCGGCTGCCTGGCGCTGCTGTTCACATTGGCGGCCTTCTGCGCTACGGCATGGCTCGCCGGCCCGCGCCCGGACGAAGTTTCGCCGGCAAATCCCTGGCGAACTCAGGGTGGCTTGGGCGTCCCGCCCATGAATCACAGCGAGGATGGCCATGCCGCTCCACCCCCGCCGGCGACTGGTATAGGCGCCCCGCCCATTGATCACGGCCGGGATGACCCGGCCGCTTCACCCGCGTCCGCGGCGTCGCCTGACAAACCGTGGACGCACCGCTTCGCACGGGCCGTTTCGCCGTGGACGGAGCACGTCTGCGCGATCTGGCTCGTCGGCGTCTTCGCCATGTCGATATGGAACCTCGGCGGCTGGATTGCCGTCCGCCGCCTGCGGATGATCGGCACATATCCCGCGCCTGAGCGCCTCATCTCCGCCCTCGACGAGCTTCGCAAGCGCCTCGCGATCCGCCGCACGGTCAAGCTCCTCCAATCGACCGTTGTAAAGGTCCCCATGACCATCGGCTGGCTCAAGCCGGTGATTCTCATACCGGCGAGCATCCTGACGGAACTCTCACCGCAGCACATCGAGGCGCTTATCGCGCATGAGCTGGCGCACGTTCGCCGGTGCGATTATCTGGTGAACCTTTTACAGACGGTTGTCGAGACGATGTTCTTTCACCATCCTGTGATATGGTGGATATCACACCGCGTCCGCCTGGAGCGCGAGTACTGCTGCGACAATGTGGTGGTGAAGTTCACGGCCGATCAGGTGAATTATGCAAAGGCCCTGGCGGAAATTGCTGAGCGGCGGGAGTCCCTGCCGCAGGTCGCCGTCGCCGCGGATGGTGGGTCTTTAGTCAGTCGGATTCGGCGCATTCTGGGGCTGGAGCGCGAATCATCGCTGCTGCGAAATCGTTCGGCCGGTTGGGCGGTCGTTGCGCTGGTCTTCATCGCCGCCGCATTTGCAGTCGGTGTAGGTCTGGGCGGCGATGCGCTTTGGGCGGCCCCTTACAAATACGGCTCCGACGCGGGCGACGGGACGTATGCAACATTTCAGAAGATGATTGGCACGTGGTACGTCAACGCCGAGAAATCAAGCGGCGCCGCAAATGTCCGCCGCATCGAAATCAAACCCGACGCCACCTGCATCCGCCACGAATCCGCCGAAGACGACCCCAACCCCAAAACCTTCTACGACCACATC
>JAWLHD010000142.1:5825-8875 GCA_041690555.1 Anaerohalosphaeraceae bacterium | reverse complement strand
GCCGCGCCGTCCTCGCCGGCAAGCACCGACGCGCACGTCAGCAGGACCACACAGCACGCAATAGCTGCAAGACGACCGCCCCTGTCCCGATGTCGCACGATGTGAAGCTCGCTCATCAAACCTGTCGCCGCCCGTCTACCATTCAATATCCACGAATTCGCCGCCCGTCATCCGGGCGATTTCCCGAAGGATGGCCTCGTCGCCCGCATGCGTCCAGAAGCCAAGCGTGTTAATCACGACCTCGCTCGCCAGTTGAGCCCGCAGCGACGAAACCTGCTCCGCAAACGTCGCCGATCCGTCAGGCTCAAAATCAAAACCGTCAGTCAGAAAATATATCAAGCCGGCGCCTGCACCGCTGTCGTCGCGCAGCTCCATCGCCCGCCTCAGTGCATTCAGCGGATTCGTTGTTCCCGCCGGCATTGCTTGATCGACAAAATCATACGCCGCCGACTTCGCCGACGGCGTCGCCCGCACGAGAACTCCGTCGCCCGATTCCAGCAGCGACTCGCCCCGCAGAAAAAATATTACATAAAAAAACTGGTCCGGCCGCAGCGACGCGATCGATGCCTTCAACCGCTTCTTCACCAACCCAATACGACCGTGCATCGACCCGGAGCAATCCACAACGTAACATATCTTGCGCACGTCCGTGAACTGCCCGAAAAACTCCACGCCGCGCGACCATAAAGCGCCGACAAAGGCATCGCCGCTTGCCTCAACGTCGATGGCCTCCGCCGATTCAGCCGGCGCAATCCGCGATCGAACCGGAATATCCAGAGGCCGTTTACTCACAGACTGGGACCCGCTCGCCGAAAGCAGGTGCGTGATCCTCGGCTTCGGAGTTACGGGCAATGCCTCGGATATACGCCTGATCTGCGCCCTTGCCGCCTCAGCACGGCTTTTTGACACCCTCGTATCCGGCCGGCCGGTCAGGCGCATAGTCGAAAAAGCCCCCAGAACCACCACGTGAAGCAACAGCGAAATCAACCATGCCCACGCTGCAACGGCGCCTTTTCGTCTGTACACGTACCGACTCCACCGCCGGCCGACAATCAGTCTACAATCCGCACTTCGGACTTTTCCGGGAACAGGAGGTTATAAACTTCAATTACATCGCCGTTAAAAAGGCGAACGCATCCTCGCGATGAACGCGTGCCGATCGTCTCCGGGTCCTTTGTACCGTGAAGGGCAAAACCTTCCTCGTGCTTGTTCGTCTCGTCAAGCCCTTCGATGGCGATCCACCGAGAACCCAGCGGATAATCCGGATCAGTAGCATGATACGTCCTGCCGGTTACCTTGTCATACCATGAAGGTTTGATTAACTTGCCGCCCGATTTGACGCGCCATCGACCCGTGGGCGTCGGACTATCCTGGGCGCCCAAGCCGATCCTATAGCTCTTGATATACATCTGGCTGCCCAGATAAAGGTCCATCGTATAAGTCGAACAATATGCCTTCACGTGAAATGGACCTTTGATCACCTTGATCTTCTGGCCTGCCTGAAGCAGTTCGGGCCGCTTGATGCCGTTGATCTCCATCAGTATCTCGTAAGGAACGCTGAACTTCTTGCCGATATTCGCCAGCGCCTCGCCCGCCCTGACCGTATACATCTCCGTCAGCGTATCACCCGGGAAAACCGTCTTGCTGAACAGCCATTGATCCGCCAACTCCGTCAGCTTCTTCTTTACCCCAACCCGGTATTCGGCGGGCATTTCCATCGCAAGCGCCGCGTTGAGCGTATCCCGCGACGCGATCACTTGCCCGCTCTGAAGCTGCTTCATAGCCTGGTCGATCAGTTCCAGCGTGGCTTCCGTCATATTGGCCGTCGAATGAGGCACCGGGTTGAACGCCACCGGCGGCGTCGGGTTCGCTGCCGGGTTCGCCGGCACGGCGGTTCCGCCGGCGCCCCTTGCAGGCTGCATCTCCACTGGAGGCAAAGCGGGCGTGTCCGCGCCCGCCGTCCGTGCGGCAGCCTGCGAGGCCTCCGACGGCAGCGCATAACCATCGCCGCCGCCGACACTTCCCACTGCATCGCCGCCCCCCTGCACGCCGCTGTCGGTGCCGCGGGTCTTAATCAGAACCACAGCCCCCGCTATGATGACCACCAGCGCCACAACAAGGTACCGCGTATTCGAGTTCTTGCGCTTCGCCGCGGCCAGCGGTTTGTATTCATATTTGGCCACTTCCGTTTTCCTCCTTAACAATCACGAGCAGTTGATGAGACCCTCGTCCGTGACTATGAAGTCGACGGTCTGATCGTGACCGTCCATCGGAACCGTGTCCACGATCTGCTCGGCGAACGCCAGCGAGCAGACGGCCGCCTTGAGATTCGGCGACGCCAGAAACCGGTCATAGTAAGCCCCGCCCCTGCCGAGCCGGTTGCCCTTCCTGTCGAACGCCAGCCCTGGAGCAACCACAAGGTCGATGTCCTCTAATGGCATCGGAATGCCGGTCGTAGGATTTCTCAAGCCGCTGGCCCCGGTGCTTATCCCCGTCTCCAGCGAGTTGATTTCAACCGGTATCATGTGCCGCTGCTGCCACGAGACCTTCGGAACAACCACCGTCTTCTCCTGCTGCCAGCACTGCAGAATAATCGGCGTAGTATCCACCTCATGCGCCAGCGACAGATACAGCATCACCGAATGAGCGCACTTGAACTTCTCATTTTGAATAAGGTACTGCGATATCTTTCGGCTCTTCTCAGCCCTGCTTTGTTCACTGAGCTGCTGCAATCGAGCCGCGATTTCGCCTCGGAGCTGTGATTTGTCCATGCAAACACCCTCAAAAGCAACGATCCGTGTTGCTCAACGACTTCTTTCCGTCTCTTTTAACTGATCTTGCAGTTTTTTCAAATACTCCTTTATTATTTTTTCCCTGCCGATGTCCTTCGGCCGGTAGTATTTCTTGCCCAGATCACAGCCCAAATAGTCCTGCGCTATATACCCGGTCGGGCTGTTATGCGGATACTTGTAACCTTCCCCGTGCCCGAGCTTCTTGGCGCCGCCGTAATGCGAGTCCCTCAGATGCTTCGGTACGGGTATGGTCCGGCC
>JAWLHD010000142.1:0-5815 GCA_041690555.1 Anaerohalosphaeraceae bacterium | reverse complement strand
CCGCCTGCACATCCGACATGGCCTCGCCTATGGCTGCAGTGCACGCATTCGATTTCGGAGAGCACGCAACGTATATAGCCGCCTGCGCAAGAGCCAGCCGCGCCTCCGGCAAACCCACAAACTCAGCAATCTGCACTGCCGATGCAGCCAGTACCGTCGCCATCGGGTCGGCGTTGCCCACGTCCTCAGCCGCACAAACCGCAATCCGCCGCGCAACAAAACGCAGGTCCTCTCCACCGGCCAACATCCTCGCCAGCCAGTACACCGTCGCATCCGGATCGGAGCCCCGCATCGACTTCTGAAGCGCACTGGCAAGATCAAAGTGCGTATCGCCGGTGCCGTCGTATTGAATCGACTTCTGTTGAATGGATTCTTTAGCGATATCCAGGGTCAGCCGGATTTGATCCCCCTTCTCCGCCTTCACTTGCGAAAGAACCGCGATTTCCAGCGCCGTCAGCGCTTTGCGCGCATCCCCGTCGCACATAACCGACAAAAACTCAATCGCCTCCGGATCCGCTTCAATCCCCATCTCGCCGAAACCGCGATCGCGGTCGCTGATCGCATTTTCCAGCACCGCACGGATCTCCTCCGGGCTGAGGGGCTCAAACTGAAAAACCGTGCTGCGGCTGATCAACGGCGAATTTACCGCAAAAAACGGGTTTTCCGTGGTCGCCCCAATAAGGATTACCACCCCGTTCTCAACGTCGTCCAGCAAAACGTCCTGCTGCGCACGGTTGAAACGGTGAATCTCATCGATAAAAAGCAGAGTCCTCGACCCGTCGCTGCCGAGCCGACCTTTGGCTGTCTCAATAACCCCGCGAATGTCGCCAACCGTCGCCGCCGGCGCGCTTAGATAATGAAAATGAGCATTAGTATGCGCAGCAATCGCACGAGCCAGAGAGGTCTTGCCCGTCCCCGGAGGTCCGAAAAAAATCACGCTCGTCAACCGGTCAGCGTCCAGCATCCGACGCAACAGCTTGCCGGGCCCCATGAAGTGCCTCTGTCCGACCAGTTCGGTTACCGACCGCGGACGCATACGAACCGCAAGTGGGGCATTAGCCTCGATCCGGGCCTGCTCAAGTGGACTAAACAACGATTCTTCCTTCTTTCTGGCCATTCTGCGCTATTATACGGCACGCGCCGACATCATGACACAGGAAATATCCCGCCCTGGGCACTATGCTTTTTTGGCCGCTCTGTACGCCCCACTGGATCGCTGTTCTCGGACCGGACCACCCGAAAAGGCCTTAGCCGGCAGCCCAAAGCCCGATAATCGCCTGTACCGTTTGAAATTTACCCCAGCTTGCCCCATTTTTATTGACTTACGATGAATTATGATTCATAATGTGAACGCACATTACGAATTAACCTCTGCATTGTAAACCTCGCGTCTGAAAGAAGAGAAGAGTATGCAAAAAACATTGCCGCGCAAACAAAGGGAGATTCTGCGACACAGAAAAGAGATACTGGCTGTCGCAGTCCGGCTGTTCGCCCAACGCGGGTTTCACAACGTTTCGATGCAGGATATTGCCAAAGAGGCAGAGTTCGGAGTCGGCACTCTCTACAACTTCTTTGACAGCAAAGAACAGCTTTTCATTGAGCTGATGAAGACCGGCATTGAAGAATTCCGCAAGCGCCTGCTGCCAATTCTGGACTCAGACAAACAAGAAGAGGAGAAGCTGGCGGAATTCATCCGATCGCACATTGATCTGGTCGAAAGCAACCTTGAGCTCGTCAGGCTGTACATCTCCCAGTACGGAATCCGCAGTTCGATCAAGCCCATGCTCAAAGATATAGGCACGGACCTCAGAGCAATGGTCTCCGAAAAGCTTCAGAATATCGTGAGGGCGGGCATGCAGAAGCAGGTGTTCAGACGCATGCACCCGGAGACTGTGGCGCTGTCCCTTCAGGCGACACTACAGGCATTTGCTATTGAGTCTTGTGAGGATTTCGACAGAACGAAAACAGAAGAGGGGATTGCGAAGATCGAAGAGTTCTTCCTGGAGTCCCTGCTTAAAAGAGTACCTGAGTAATTCGCACACATTATTTGGATCCGACTTGGAGAATAAGATGCAAACCGAAGCAGGCTTTCATTTCTTCCCGTTAACCGCGCGAAGGCACAAGCGCCCCCCGGGCGCCGTGCGCCGCCGGCCGGTGGTCTTTCTGCTTGGCATTGCCGGGCTCCTGTCGGCAATGACCGGATGCAAAAAGCAGAGTGCACCGCCTCCCCCGGGCGCCCCCCAGGTATCCGTGGTCACCGTCAAGTCTCAGCCCGTGGTCATTACAGCCGAATTGCCGGCACGCACGGCCCCGTTCCTCGTCGCGGATATACGTCCGCAGGTAAACGGCATTATACAGAAACGCCTGTTCGAAGAAGGGTCCGAAGTGAAAGCAGGACAGGTGCTGTATCAGATCGACCCCGCCCCGTTCCAGGCCGCCCTGGACAGTGCAAATGCCTCCCTCGCAAGGGCTGAAGCGGGCCTGCTCGCCATCCGGTTAAGAGTCCAGCGATATCAAGACCTGCTGGCTGACAAAGCCATAAGCCGGCAGGACTACGACGACGCATCGGCCGCCATGAAACAGGCGGAAGCCGAAATCCAGTTCTGCAAAGCAGCCGTCGAGACTGCCCGAATCAATCTGGCCTACACCAAAGTAACTGCCCCGATCGCAGGACGAATCGGCAGGTCAACCGTTACCGAAGGCGCACTGGTGACCGCGTATCAGCCGACACCTTTGTCCACCATTCAGCAACTGGATCCCATCTATGTCGACGTGCCGCAGTCAAGCGCCGAACTGCTGCGACTGCAGCGCCGCATTACGGATGGCCGGCTCAGTCACGATGGAAGCGATCATGCAAAGGTCAGGCTCATACTCGAAGACGGCGCCCCCTATCCGCAGGAAGGCACGCTGCAATTCCAGGACGTCACAGTAGACCCGACGACAGGATCCGTTATCCTTAGAGCGGTTTTTCCAAACCCGCAGAAGATCCTGCTGCCCGGAATGTTCGCCCGCGCCGTCATAACCGAAGGTGTCAACGCCAATGCAATACTTGTGCCCCAGCAGGCTGTCTCCCGCAACGCAAAAGGCCAGCCGATCTCGATGATTGTCGATGCCGACAACAAGGTGCAGCCCCGCATGCTCACGCTCGATCGCGCAGTCGGCGACAAATGGCTGGTAGCATCCGGTCTTGATCTCGGAGATCGGGTCATCGTCGAGGGCATCCAAAAGGTCAGGCCCGGCGCCGCCGTACAGGTCGTACCCCAGAAGGCCGAAACGAACGCCGAGAAAAATCTTCAGGCATCCGCCACTACAGATTAAACGGGAAAACCCATGCTATCCAGATTCTTTCTTGACCGCCCGGTCTTTGCCTGGGTCGTCGCGATTTTTATCATGCTGCTCGGCGCCCTGGCAATCTACAACCTGCCTGTAGCCCAGTATCCGCCTATCGCCCCGCCGGCCATAGCAATCACTTCGTTTTATCCCGGAGCATCGGCGCAGACGGTGGAAAACAGCGTTACGCAGATCATCGAACAGAAGATGACCGGCTTCGAGGACATGATCTACCTGGCCGGCACGAGCGATTCCGCCGGAGCATCCCGCATCGAACTTACCTTCAAGCCGGGAACCGATCCCGACCTCGCCTGGGCCAAAGTCCAGAACAAACTCCAACTCGCAATGGCCAGTCTTCCGGAAGTCGTCCAGCGATCGGGCGTCACGGTCAGCAAATCCACTCGCAACTATCTGCTTATCGTCGGACTTGTCTCACAAGACAGCAGCATGAACGGAAATGACCTTCGCGATTATGCGCAGTCGAATCTTGAAAAGGTCCTGGCGCGCGTGCCCGGCGTTGGCGAAGTCGAGGTCTTCGGCTCGCAATACGCCATGCGCGTCTGGCTCAACCCGGACAGACTTACCGATTACCACCTGACAATCGAAGACGTCGTTTTGGCGCTGCGGTCGTATAACGTCGAAGTGTCCGCCGGCCAATTCGGCGGAATACCGGCAGTGGAAGGCCAGCGTCTCAATGCCTCAATCGTCGTCCAAAATCTCCTTCAGACGCCTGAAGAATTCGCCGCCATACCCCTGCGAATCAATCCCGACGGCTCCACCGTGCGGGTCAGCGACGTGGGACGCACTGAGCTCGGAACCGAATTCTACGATATTGAGGCATTCTACAACGGAACGCCAACCGCCGCTCTGGCCATCCGCCAGGCGCCCGGCGCAAACGCGCTCAAGACCGCCAACGCAGTCAAGGCCAGGCTCAAAGAAATGGGCCATTTCTTCCCGCCCGGTATGAAGATCGTGTATCCCTATGACACCACGCCATTCGTAAAGGTCGCCATAGGCGAGGCCGTCAAAGCGCTGCTCATGGCGATCGTACTGGTATTCCTGGTCATGTGGCTGTTCATGGGAAACATGCGAGCGACTCTCATTCCGACAATCGCCGTGCCCGTGGTGCTCCTGGGGACCTGCGCCGCACTGGGAGCCTTCGGGTTCTCAATCAACATGCTGACCATGTTCGCAATGGTTATTGCCATCGGGCTCCTGGTCGACGATACCATCGTCGTCGTGGAGAACGTCGAACGCCTGATGAGCGAAGAAGGACTCTCACCAAGGGACGCCACCGCAAAGTCCATGGGCCAGGTCACCAGTGCGCTGATCGGGTTCTTCCTGGTGCTGGCGGCGCTGTTCGGACCCATGGCGTTCTTCAGCGGCTCCACCGGAATCATCTATCGACAGTTCTCCGTTACAATTGTCACGTCCATGATGCTGTCGGTGACAGTTGCCCTGATCCTCACGCCGGTTCTGTGTGCGTCGATACTCAAGCCCGTGCCCAAAGGGCATGAGGCCGCCGAGGGCGCCGTCTGGTTCCTGCGACCGTTCTTCCTGTGGTTCGACCGAGGGTTCTATCGCTTCCGCGACGCCTTCGTCAAACTCGTCGGATACGGACTCGCCAGGACCTTCCGTTTCGTAGCCGTTTACATCATGATTGTAGCCGGCCTGGCGTTCATCTTCTTCAATATACCCACCGGATATCTGCCCGACGAAGACCAGGGCATCCTTCTCTGCCAGATCCTTATGCCCACCGGCTCTACGCTCGAGCAGACACAGCAAACCGCCAACCAGGTGCAGCAGTATTTTCTCGAACACGAAAAGGAGGCGGTCGACTCCTGCATGACCATCTCCGGCGTGGGCTTCTCCGGAAGAGCTCAGAACAACGGCATGGTCTTCATCAAACTCAAGGATTGGAAGCTCCGCGGACGCGCCGACCTGAGAGTACCCGCCGTCGCAGGTCGGGCAATGATGCGGTTCTCCGGAATGCGCAACGCCCTGGTGTTCGCCTTCCCACCGCCGGCCGTCGCCGAAATGGGAAACGCCCTCGGCTTCGACTTCCAGTTGATGGACCGCGGCGGCGTCGGACACGACGCGCTCATGCAGGCGCGCAACCAGTTGCTCGGCATGGCCTCACAGGACGACAGACTCATAAGCGTCCGCCCGAACGGAATGGAAGACGTACCCGAATACCGCGTCGACGTCGACTGGGATAAGGCCGGCGCCCAGGGCCTGCCAATAAACTCCATCCACAACACGATTTCCGCCGCGTTCGGCGGCGCCTACGTCAACGACTTCATCCAGGGCGGACGCGTCAAGAGAGTCTTCGTACAGGCCGACGCCCCATATAGAATGCTGCCCCAGGACCTCGACAGATTATACGTCCGCAACAGAACCGGCAAGATGGTCCCATTCACTTCGTTCGCCTCCGGCCACTGGACCAGCGGACCGCCCCGACTCGAACGATTCAACGGATTCCCCT